>JAPKZC010000524.1:759-3241 GCA_026394025.1 Candidatus Solibacter sp. | reverse complement strand
CCGCACCTGGGTTCCGGCGTCGTAGTAACCGTCCGGGGATGACGGGGAGAGAGCGATAGTACCGGACCCGATGGTGTCGGCGGTCAGAAGGTACTTGGTGGAGAAGCCGGCGGTGAAAGTGGCAGCGCCGTTGCCGGCGGTCACGGTGCGCGCCGTGGCGGCGCTGCCGTTGTCCCAACCGGTGAACTGGTAGTGTACGGTGTTGTTGCCGAAGGTCTGGCTGGCGGCGAGATCGAGGGTGTGCGTGCTGCCCGCGGTCCAGGCGAAGCGCAGCGGAGTCAGATTGCTGGTTCCGTCAACCGTGACCCTGAGGCCACGGGGATTGGAATCGATGGTCGTCAGCGGAAGCGTGCTGAACGTTGCCAGATATTGGGTGTTGGCGGACTGTACCTGGACGGTGGCGTCGGCGGTGGAGAGGCTACTCCCGGAGGCCTCGAGGTTCGTGGTGCCGGTGGCCACCCAGCGGATGAACTGGCTGCCCTCGGCGGGAGTGGCGGTGACGCGCACGGGTTGGCGCTCGGGAAAGTAGCCGTCGGCGGCGACCGGAAAGGCGGCGACGGCGCCGGAACCGGACGCGACGTCGTAGGCGAACTTGTGCTGGGTTTGATAGACCGCGCAGAAGACGGTCTGGCCGGGGGAGGCGGTGATGGTGTGGCTCGCGTCGCCGCCATCGCTCCAGCGAACGAAGACGTAGCGCGGGTCGGCGGACCCGGCCTGGGTGGCGACCGCGATGGTGTGCGTGCTACCGGGCGCCCAATCAAAGGACTTGGGCGAGACGGCGGAGACCCCGTCGACGGTGATCGGCAGGCCCGCGGGAGCGGTGGTGATGGTAGTAGCGGTGGGGGTAAAGCCGTAGGCGCGCGAAATGCCATCGATATCGCCCGCGGAGAGTCCGTTGCGCTGGCCGATGGGGATTCCCACTGGCACGGTCTCCATGGAATCCAGCCCGTTGCGCGTGAAGCCGGTGGCGCCGTAGTGCATGATGGAATCGAAATCGTAGTAGGCGGCGTCAGTGGAGCTGGTCAGCTTCTGGTCGAAGTTGTAGATGAAGCGCTTGTCCATGTTCTGGTAGAGCACCGTGACGTTGCCGTTACGGTCTGCACGGACTTGTTCGTGATTCAGTCCCCAGGCGTGCCCCAGTTCGTGGATGACGCTACCGGTGTTGCAGGCGGCGGTAGTGGCGATCTCTTGAGCGCCACCGATCATGCCGAGGTAGGAGGAGCAGGCGAAGTCGGTGGCGAGGCTGCGCGTGAAGTGGACGTAGTTGGCCTCCGTGGTGCGCGGCACGATTTTGAACTGGGTCCTGGCGTTCCAGTGGGCGATGCCATCGAGGATACGCTGGGGGTTGGGGATGTCGGCATCGATCGCGTAAGCCATGGTGGCTTCCGGCCATTTCTGCGGGTTGGCGGTATTGAATTTGAGGACGGAGGCCAGAGGCTGGGGCGATTTGCCGGTGGAGGAATGGCGCGCGGCCTCGGCCTGGGCAGCGGTGCCGATGATGATATCGCCCTCGACGACGGCGAACCCGCCGCGGACCTGGTAGCGGATGAGGCGTCCATCAAGGTCCAGCGAGCGGACTTCCGGCTCGGACTGAGCGGACACGATTGCGGCCAGCCCGAGGGCTGCGGCCATGAGGGAAACGAGCGAGCGCATCTCTACTTGTAATGTACATCGACGCGCCTCCCCAAGTAACCGGGCATTTCGAATCCGATTCACCCGCGCTTGCAATAAGTTAACGGCAATGATATAAATTGCGCTGGACTCAGACGGTTCAGGAATGCAAATTTCGCTGGCGAGGGACACGGTGAGGGGTTAAGGTCTTCAGGCACTAGGGTTGTTTCAAATCCACTCATAACTAGGGGAACAGGCTGAGTCGTTGGTACTGAGCCTGCCATCTTGCCGGGTTCCGAGCACGGGATGCGCTTCCAGCGACCGATGGTCCGTGCAATTCAGAGGGATTAGGTCCGGGGCAATTCCGGACGTGGGGAAAAGATGGCGAATTCTACGTTAGAGCCCGCCGGTTCCGCGCCACCTCCGCCGGGGACGAAGCCGTCTCTGGCGCAGGCACTCCGATCCATATTCAGCAAGAGCGAAGAAGCGGACGAAGGCAAAGTAGTCGCGCGCCGGAGGAAGTTCGTCATGGCGGCGGTGTTGGGTACGCTGAGCGTCAATCTTCTGATGTTCCTGCGTTTCTTTTATCCGCGGGCGCTGTACGAACCGAAGGTCAAGTTCCGAATCGGATACCCGTCGGATTTCGGCTTTGGCGTGGACACCAAGTTTCAGAACCAGTACCGCATCTGGGTGGTGCGCAATACCGAGGGCGTGTTCGTGATTTCGGCGATCTGCACGCACCTGGGCTGCACGCCGGACTGGAAGGCGAGCGAGAACAAGTTCAAGTGCCCGTGCCACGGCAGCGGCTACGATCCCGAAGGCGTCAACTTCGAGGGTCCGGCGCCGCGCCCGATGGACCGGGCGCACGTGG
>JAPKZC010000524.1:0-701 GCA_026394025.1 Candidatus Solibacter sp. | reverse complement strand
ACCGGTGGCCCAAGGGCGAGCCGAGCCAATTTAACGACCCCGGCGCGATCATTCGCGGTTGAGAAGCGCGGGGCTGAGGACCGATCATGGCTGAGACCAACGGAAGTAACGGCACACCCGCCGGCAACGGCGGCGCACCGGGCGAGAGCAAACTGGCAACCGTCCTCGCCGAGGCCAAGGCCGTACAGGCGCGCGCCGTCGAAGAATTGACGCAGACGGTGAAGGCGCCGGAAAAGACCGACGTCTGGAAGAGCATTCTGCGCGTCAAGCACGATGAAACCCCGCGCAGCCGCGCCCTGGGCGTGCTGAGCAACGTCTTCCTGCACCTGCTGCGGTGGCCTACAACTATACCTGGGGCATGGGCGGCATGACGTTCTACGTGTACATCACGCTGGTGTTCACCGGGACACTGTTGATGTTCTACTACCATCCCTCCAAGGTGATTGCCTTCCGCGACATCCTGTACCTGGAGAGCGACGTCCCGTTCGGCAAACTGCTGCGCAACATGCATCGCTGGGGCGCGCACCTGATGGTGATCATGGTGGAACTGCATATGTTCCGCGTGTTCCTGACGGGCAGTTACAAGAAGCCGCGCGAGTTCAACTGGGTGATTGGCGTGCTGCTATTGGTGCTGACGCTGCTGCTCAGCTTCACGGGATACCTGCTGCCCGACGATCAGTTGGGGTTCTGGGCGGTGACGG
>JAPKZC010000489.1 GCA_026394025.1 Candidatus Solibacter sp. | reverse complement strand
TTCGCCGCCGGTACGAATCAACAGGTCCACCGGCGGACCCATCGCGCGCTCCAGAGCATCGCGGGAGAGTTCCCGCAGACCGCGGGCAGCGGCCAGGATGGCGTCACGCGCGGAGTAGTCCACTGCCATGCGGAGCCATAGGCGGCGGCCCGCCGCGGTGGCGGCTTCGGCTTGC
The DNA here is from genome assembly GCA_026394025.1 of Candidatus Solibacter sp. Classification (GTDB taxonomy): domain Bacteria; phylum Acidobacteriota; class Terriglobia; order Bryobacterales; family Bryobacteraceae; genus Solibacter. The sequence continues at coordinate 2,386 of JAPKZC010000489.1, read as the reverse complement.
GCGATGGCGGAGCACAGCTTCGCGTCCAACCGGTCGCGGCGGCCAATCACCTCCAGGCGCACCCCCTGCGCCACGCAACGCGGCGTCTCGTTTTCCAGGTACGCTGCCATCAGGCCCATGAGCGCGTCCACCTCCGCCGGCGGGCGCCGCCAGTTATCGCTGGAAAAGGCGAAAAGGGTGAGGGTGCCGACGCCGGAGTCCGGCGCGGCCTCCACCACTCGGCGCGCCGCCTCTACCCCGGCGCGATGTCCCATGATGCGCGGCAGTCCACGGCCAACGGCCCACCGCCCGTTGCCGTCCATGATAATCCCTACATGCAGAGTACTTTGTATATTAAAGTAAATAGGCATAAAAAATAGCTCCCTACTTGTCGCGCATGGCCTGAATCAGCGCTTCCATGTGGTCCAGGTAGCGATCAAGCGCGCGCCGCCCCGCAGCCGTCAGCCGGTAATCGGTGCGCGGCATGCGGCCCTCAAAGCTCTTGGTGCAGGCCACGTACCCCGCTTCTTCCAACTTCCTTGCGTGGACACTCAGGTTGCCGTCCGAGGTATCCAGCAATTTCTTGACTTCGTTGAAGGTCAGCGACTCGTTGACGGCGAGTGCGCTGAGGATGCCGAGACGCAGGCGTTCGTGGACCAGGCGATCGAACTTCGACGCATCACCGAGTGCCTCCAGCACCGGACGCCTCTCCCGCTCGCGCCGTACAGCGTTGAGTTTACCCGCCATATTTCACCGCGATCACGGTTCCAAAAACCAGATGCAGCCCGCCGAACCCAACCGGCAGCAGTACATCGTTCCATCCCGGCAGCAGCAACGCCACCGTCCCCACGAACATGAAGCACGCGCCCATCATGGGCACAACGCGCACCGATGCCGACCCGCCGGCAAGCACCGCGGCGCCATAGAGCAGCAGCCACACTCCGGGTAGAAATCCCGAAATGCCGGCGCGGTAGAACACCAACGTCAAAACCGCTCCGGCCAGCAGGGCGGGAGTGAAGCCGGCGATGAACTTGCGGCCCGGCCCGGAAAATAGGGGCATCTGGAAGCGCCGCGATTTGAGCGCCGCGCCCGCAATGCCGATAGCCATGGCGATGGCGGCGGCAACGGTCCATACCGCCAGCCAACCGCTGGCGCCGGGCTGGCGGGCGGCCATCAGGGTCGCCATCAGGGCCACAACACCCATCAGCACCCCGCCCTTGCCGGGAACCGCGGTGAAGGACCCGGCACGCTCCATGGTCTGCCGGATGTACTTCAGATTGTCCATGGCGTGCTCATGCAGTTCCACGGGTTCCGTACGGGGCGTCGCCATCACTTTGCATGATACCGCGCCGTCCGCACAATTTCAAGTACTTTTCGAAGCAAAGGTGCGCGCTCGCTTCCTTGGAGTACCCTGATAGAATGTTGGCGTGAGCCCAAAGGAGGAATACTCTCGCGCGGATGTCCGCCGCAAGTTCGGGCTCTCCGAGCGCCGGCTGCGGAGTTGGGAGCGCCAGCGCCTGATTCCGGCGGCCAGTTCGTATGGCTTCTCCGACCTGGTCGCCTTCCAGACCCTGATTAAGCTGCGCGAGAATAAGATCCCCGCGAAGGAGATCTTCCGCGCCATGGAATCGCTGCGCGAAAAGCTGGGGTGGGTGAAACAACCGCTCAGCGAGTTGCGCGTGGTCTCTGACGGCGGACGCATCGCGGTGCACCTGTCCGGCCAGAAGATGGAGGCCATCAGCGGCCAGACGCTGTTCGATTTCGATGCCGGCGAACTGGGCGGCATCAAGAGTTTCCCCGAGCGCAAGCCCAAGTTGAACCGCACTCGCGAATCTGAGATCTGGTTTCAAAAGGGGCTGGAACTCGAGGAGATCGGCGCGCCGGTGGAGGATGCGGTAGACGCCTACCAGAAGGTGTTGGAACTCAATCCCGGAGCCGCCGGGGCGCTAGTCAACCTGGGCACGATTTACTACCGCCTGCGCCAATTCCCCGAGGCGGAGAAGTACTACCTGGCCGCCATCGAGGCGGATCCCGGATATCCCCTGGCGCAGTTCAACCTCGGCAATCTGTACGACGAGCAGGGACGCATTCCGGAAGCCCTCGATTTCTACCGCCGCGCGCTGGCGCTGAATCCGCATTACGCCGACGCCCACTTCAACCTTGCGCTGCTGTGCGAGCGCGAAGGCGATGCCATGAAGGCCGTGCACCATTGGAAGGCCTACCTGAAACTGGACAGCTCCGGACAGTGGGCCGAGATTGCCCGCCGCCAGTTGGAACGTTTGCGTCAGGCGGTGATCCGGTAGTGGCCCTGCTATCCTAAATACTTGGAGCCATCGAATTGAATCGAATCGTGTTGGCGTTTCGCGCCTTCTTCAACCTCCTGTTTTCCGGCGAACTATCCGCGGAG
>JAPKZC010000747.1:4890-6604 GCA_026394025.1 Candidatus Solibacter sp. | reverse complement strand
CTTGGCCTTCTTGAGGGCCACCAGCCGGTCTCGCTCGGCTTGGGTCATCAGCAGTTGTCCTTCGTCCACCCTCCAGGCTGGACCCTGTCAATAGGACATTTCTACTTTGCCCAAATAGGACATTACTACTTTGCTGCGACAGTCTCCCCTTGGCCGGTTCCCTTTCGCCGTTGGCTGGGATATACTGCCTCAGACTGTTCGCGAGAGCACCGCTCCAGGAGAGCGCCCATGATGACAACGTCGATCCTTCGTTTGGTTTTGGGTATTTCACTTGCCGGCATACCGGCGGCCGCACAACCGCAGGGCCAGGTTGCCGCCAGGCCGAAGTTGTACAACACCGTCATACAAAAACTTCGGGAAGGCAAGCAGGTCTTCAGCTTCACGCAATCGACATTCGATATCGCCGGGTATTGCGAGGCGGCCAGGCACTTCGACTATGCCTGGTTCGAAATGCAGCACAGCACGCTGGAGTTCAAGGACGTGGAAGCGATGATCGCGGCGTGTCCTCACGCCGGCGCGATTCCGATGATCCGGCTGCCGGACGCGCAGGAATTCCACATTCAGCATGCCACCGACCTCGGCGCGCTGGGTGTCATCATCCCGACGGTCGACGATGTGGAAAGAGCCAGGGAGGCGGTGAAGTGGGCGCGCTATCCACCAGTCGCTCGGCGCAGCGCAGGCTCGGGCCAGGCGGCGCGGATATGGGGCGTGAACGGCATCAACTACCGCCAGACCTTCAACGACAACATGCTGGTGGTGGTCATGATCGAGACGCCGACCGGCGTCGCCAATGCGTATGACATTGCAATGGTGCCGGGTATCGATGTGGTCATCATCGGCAACAACGACTTGAGTTCGTTCTCGGGCTTCCCTCAGGATGACGATCGTTACCAGATGATGGTGACCAAAATCCACGACGACACGCTGAGGGCCGGCAAGATTTTTGGCCAGGCGGCGGCGAATTACGCCAAGGGCCATCCGTTGAGTAAGGACGCGAAGTTCTTCCAGAACGGTCCATCGCACGATGGCTGGGTTGCTCCGGCGGGAAGGGGAGGCCGCGGCACGAACCCGAACGCCGCGCCGGAAGGTGAGGAGGGCACCGGCGGGCGCGCTGGACGAGCTGGACGAGGCGGGCGGTAGACCGGAAACTCTCCCAACGGGCCTCAGATCGGGATTCCTCGCAGTGACAAAACCACCCGGGACGGCGGCGGAACCGTGTCGCGACCCGATTCTGGCGCACTGCGGGCGCGTGCTTGCCCCTTCCCCTGTTAAACTAAGGTCGCCGCTATGAAACTTCAGAGCCATACCATTACTCAAGGACGAGACCGCGCTCCGGCGCGAGCCATGCTGAAGGGCATCTGGATCGAAACCATGCCGTGCAATTACAACCTGCGCGAGCTCGCCGTCAATGTCAAGGAAGGTATCCGCGCGGCGGGCGGAACCCCGATGGAGTTCAACACCATCGCCATCTCCGATGGCGTCACCATGGGCACCGAGGGCATGAAGGCGTCGCTGGTCAGCCGCGAGGTGATCGCCGATTCCATCGAGTTGATGGAGCGCGGCCACATGTTCGATGGCATCGTGGCCCTGGTGGCTTGCGACAAGACTATTCCCGGCGCCGCCATGGCGCTGCTGCGTCTCAACGTCCCAGGCGTAGTGCTGTATGGCGGCACCATCATGCCCGGAAAATTCCAGGGCCACGACATCACGATAC
>JAPKZC010000747.1:3977-4859 GCA_026394025.1 Candidatus Solibacter sp. | reverse complement strand
TTCGAGGCCGTCGGCGCCAACGCGCGCGGCAAGTTGAGCGATGCCGACCTGCTCGATATCGAGGATCATGCGTGCCCCGGCGCGGGCGCCTGCGGCGGCCAGTTCACCGCCAACACCATGGCCACCGTGATGGAACTGATCGGCCTCTCCCCCATGGGCACCGCCGCCGTGCCGCAGGTGGATAAGCGCAAGGACGACGTGGCGTTCGGTTGCGGCGAGGTCATCATGAACGCCGTCCGCAACAACATCCTGCCGCGCGATATCTGCACGCGCACGGCCTTCGACAACGCCATCGCCGGTGTGGCCGGAACCGCGGGGTCCACCAACGCTGTGCTGCACCTTCTGGCCATGGCGCGGGAGGCCGAACTGCCGCTCACCATCGACGATTTCGAACCCATTCTGGCGCGCACGCCGGTCTTCGTGGACATCAAGCCGGGTGGGAAGTATATGGCTGCGGACGTCGACAAGGCGGGCGGCATCGGCGTCGTGGCGCAGCGCTTGCTCGAAGGCGGGTACGTCGATGGCTCGGCGTTGACCGTGACCGGGCGAAGTTTCGCGGAAGAAGCCGCGGACGCCCGCGAAACCGCCGGCCAAGTTGTCATCCGGCCGCTCAGCCAGACCCTCAAACCGCGCGGCGGCATCGCCATTTTGCGCGGATCGCTGGCGCCCGAAGGCTGCGTCATCAAACTGGCCGGCCACGACAAGAAAACCCACCACGGCCCGGCGCGCGTCTTCGATCGCGAGGAGGACGCCATGGCGGCCGTGATGCAGGGCAAAATCCAGCCCAACGATGTCGTCGTGATCCGCTACGAAGGCCCGCGCGGCGGACCCGGCATGCGCGAAATGCTCGGCGTGACGGGCGCGCTCGTGGGCGCCGGACTC
>JAPKZC010000747.1:0-3955 GCA_026394025.1 Candidatus Solibacter sp. | reverse complement strand
GCCGGTTCAGCGGCGCGACGCACGGCTTCATGGTGGCGCACGTGGCGCCGGAGGCATTCAACGGCGGCCCCATCGCGGTGGTGGCGGAAGGCGACTCGATCACCGTGGACGCCGAACGCGGCGTGCTCGAACTCGACGTTCCCGCACAAGAGATTGCACGCCGGTTGTCGGAGTGGAAGCCGCGCGAGCCGCGATACAAGGCCGGCGTATTCGCCAAGTACTGCAAGCTTGTCTCTAGCGCCAGTGAAGGCGCCGTTACCCGTGTATGAGACTTTGGTGGCATAAGGCTCCGCCTTGTGCATCCGAGCGCAGCTCGGACGTGCCCCCACGCGTCCGCGCCGTCGCCCTCCTTCTGTTCGCCGCATTCGGCGCCCACGCCGCGCAGCCATCCGTCACCGTCTATCGCGACACCTACGGCGTGCCGCACATCTTCGGTAAGACCGACGCCAGCGTGGTCTTCGGCCTGATGTACGCGCAGGCCGAGGACAACTTCTGGCAACTCGAAGACGACTACATCCATGCCCTCGGGTGTGCCGCGGAAGTGGACGGTCCCTCCGGGTTGGCCGCCGACATCCTGGCACACGCCTGGGAGACCGAGAAGCGCGCCCGCGACCACTACGCGCACGCGGACGCTAAACTACGCGCCCTCTGCGATGCCTTCGCGGAGGGCATCAACCACTACCTGGCCCAGCACCCCGCGGTGCACCCGCGCCTGCTCACCCGGTGGGAGCCGTGGTTCATCCTGGCCGAAGAACATCGCGGGCCCGCCGGCGCCGGCATCACGCGCGCCGAGAGGGAACGCGCTTTTCCCGCGCTCAAGGACGCGGGCTCAATCGAAGGCCCCGAAGATGCCGACGAAGGCTCCAACATGTGGGCCGTCGGCCCCACTCGCTCCGCTACCGGGCGCGCCATGCTGCTGATCAATCCGCACGTCGGGTTCTTTGGCGGTGGCCAGCGTTACGAAGCGCACCTGCGCAGCGACGAGGGCCTCGATGTCTCGGGGTTCGCCATTCTGGGAACCCCGTATATCCGTTCCGGCCACAACCGTTTTCTCGGCTGGAGCCACACCAACAACTACGCGCTCACGGCGGACGTGTACCTGGAGAAGTTCGACGCGGGCGACGATCGCCTGGCCTACCGGTATGGCCAGAGCCACCGGCGCGCGGTGGAGTGGACCGAACAGATTCGCGTCAAGACCGCGCAGGGCGTGGAGGTGCGCCAGGTGGTATTCCGCAAGACGCACCACGGTCCCGTTCTCGGCATGCGCGCGGGCGCGGGCCTGGCGGTTCGCGCCGTGGCCGCGGAAGGCGGCGCCATGGCGCAGCGCTGGGCCATGGCGCGGGCGCGCAATCTCCGTGAGTTTCAAAGCGCTCTGGCGCGCGTGGCGCTCACCGGGTCGAATACCCTCTACGCGGATCGCGCCGGCAATATTTACTACCTGCACGGCAATGCCATCCCGCGCCGCAATGTCAAATTCGATTGGACCAAGCCGCTGGACGGCAGCGATCCGGCCACCGAGTGGCAGGGCCTGCACGCACTCGCGGACTTGCCGCAAGTGCTGAATCCCAAAAGCGGCTGGTTGCAGACCTGCAACTCCACGGTATTTCTCACCACGGCGGCGGAGGACAATCCGCTCCCCGCGAAGTACCCGGCCTACATGACGCCGGAGCCGGACACGCCGCGCTCACAGCGGTCGCGCGCGATTCTCGGGGGCGCGGCACGCTTCACCTTTGAGGAATGGACGCGCGCCGCACTGGATTCGAAGATCGGGAGCAATATCAAAAGTGGAACGCGGCGGACCCCGCGCGCGCGACCGAACTTTCCGACCTGGTGGCCGCGCTGCGCGAATGGGATCAGGTGGCCCGCATCGACTCCGTGCCCGCCACCCTGTTCGTGCGCCTGGAAACGCGCGCCAGAGTCACCCCGGACAGCCCGGATGCGCTCGTCGCGGCATTGGAAAAAGTCAAGGCGGAACTGGAAGCCGCATTCGGCACGTGGCGCGTGGCTTGGGGCGATGTCAACCGCCTCCAACGCGTTCACACCAGCGGTACGCTGGAGCCCTTCCGCGACGATCGCCCCAGCGTCCCGGTGCCCGGCGCCCCCTCCGTCGCCGGCACCGTTTTCACCGTCGGCGCACGCGAGGCCCCGGGCCAGAAACGCATGTACGGCACCGTCGGCAACACGTACATCGCCGTAGTGGAGTTCGGCAGAAAGGTGCAGGCGCGTTCGCTATTGGTGTTCGGTGAGACCGCCGACCCCGCGTCGCCCCACTACTTCGACCAAGCCGGGTTGTATTCCAGGCAACAGTTCAAGCCCGCCTGGTTCGACCTCGGCGAGATCAAGCGCCACCTGGAGAAAAGGTACCGGCCTTAGTGGGATAAGGCTGCGCCGCGCCATTTCAGACCCGCCTGTCTGTAAAGAAGTGTTAAGAACCAACCCCGCCCCGCAACCGGCGGGGAGGCGCGGGCGTAGGCAGTATTTACGCAAATGACCAAGCCATCAGTCGTCTCCTTGCTCGCCCTGCTGCCGGTTGCCATTTCCGCGCAGGTAGTCACGCCGCCCGCCAGTGCAGTCTTCGACAAAGACGCGGTGCATGAGATCCGCCTGACGTTCAAACAGGCCGACTGGTTTACGCAACTCACGTCCGACTACGACCAGTACCCCGACAACACCCCCTACCGGGAGGCATCGCTTGTCTGGGGCCAGTACAAGTTCGATATCGTCGGCGTCCGCTTCAAGGGCAACAGCTCGTATCGCGGCGCGACTACGAAGAAGAAGCCTTTCCGCATCAAGCTCAACGAGTTCACTAAGGGCCAGAAGATCGATAGCATGGCCTCCTTCGGGCTCAGCAACGCGTGGAACGATCCCAGCTTCGTGCGCGAAAAGCCGTACTACGAAATGGCCGTGGCCATCGGTTTGCCTGCCGCGCGCTCCAACTTCGCCGCCCTCTACATCAACGACGAGTACTGGGGCCTCTACATCCTCGGGGAAATCGTCAACGGCGATTTCCTCAAGAACCACTTCGCCAAAGGCGATGACACCGGCAACCTCTACAAGGCCAGCGATCCCGGCGCCAATCTGGCCTATCTCGGCGAGAACCCCACTTCCTACCAGAGCGTTTTTAGCAAGGAAAGCAACGAAGACGTCAACGACTGGACCGACCTGATCGAGCTGGCGCGAATCTTCGACCAGACCGCTATCGCTGACCTCCCCGCGAAGCTCGACAAACTGATCGACGTGGATAGCTTTCTCACCGCCCTCGCGCTCGACAACGCCACCGTAAACCTCGATAGCTACGTCGGGATGGCGCAGAATTACTACCTGTACCGCCGTCCCTCCGACCAGAAATGGGTCTGGATTGTCTGGGATCCGAGCCTCGCTTTCGGCGCCCTGTCCCAAGGACTCTCGGTGCAGCAGATGAAGGACCTCGCGCTCGAATGGGTACAGCCCGCCAATACAGGCGGCCCCGTCGTCGGCGGGGGCATCGGCGGCGGTTCGGCCACGCGGCCCATCGCCAGCAAACTCTGGCAGGTGCCGGCGTACAAGCAACGCTACCGGACCATCTACCGCAGCCTCGTCGAGAAGGCGATGGTGCCCGCCACAGTGGTCGCGCGCATGAACGCACTCCGCACTCTCATCCGTCCCTCGGTGGAGAAGGACACCCAGAAGCTGGTTACGTTGGCCCAGTTCGAAGCCGCCATGACTTCCGACGCCACTTCGGGAACCCCCGGCGGACCGGGAGGAGGCGGCGCTCCGCAGGGTGGAGCACCCGCTCTACAGCCATTCATCGAGGGCCGTGTAACTTCGGTCAAAGCCCTGCTTGACGGCCAAACCCCGCTGCTCATTTCCGCTGCGCCGTTGTCCCTGTATTTCGCGCAAACCGCCGCCTCGTCGTCCTCGGCTTCGCAGAACCTCACGCTGGCGCTGTCCGACGCCGCCAAGAGCGGGACCTTCA
>JAPKZC010000200.1 GCA_026394025.1 Candidatus Solibacter sp. | reverse complement strand
CCATCGGCGATATAGAGGTACTTCTGTTGCCGATCTTGCGAGAAGGCCATGTCCCAAACGGATCCGGAGCCCAGGGTGTTCGGGTTGATTTTCATCTCTTTGACGAACGTGCCGTCGGGCTTGAAGACCTGGATCCGATCATTGGCGCGATCGCACACATAGAGCGACCCATCATGGGACAGGGCCACGCAATGCACCGGATTGCGGAACTGCTGGGCCGGCGGATCGCCCGGCTTGTAAGGGCCTGGATTGGCGTCGTCCGGTTTGTGGCCGTAGGCGCCCCAGTGCCGCTTGTACTTGCCGGTATCCGCGTCGAAGACGATAATGCGGCGGTTGCCGTAGCCGTCGGCGACGTAGACCTCGTTGGTCTTGGCATCGACAAAGGTTTTGGCCGGCAGCCTGAGGTTTTCGATATCGTTACTGCCTTTGCTCTGATAGGGCTTGCCGATCTGGAGCAGGAACCTCCCGTCCTGGGTGAACTTCAAAATCTGGTTATCGGCGACACTGGGGATGCCGTTGCCGCCCCGTCCGGCGCCCGCCGACGACTGCGCGTCGCTGCCGTTGATAGCGCCGCGTCCACTGTCAGCGCCCTCACCGTTGCTGCCGATCCAGACATTCCCCTTGTGATCGATGGTGATCCCGTGGAGCGACACCGGCCAATCGTATCCCGCCCCAGGGCCGCCCCAGTGCCGGAGGAGGTTGCCTTCCTGATCGAACTCGAGAACCGGAGGCGCGGGCACGCAACACTGCGAGATCGGCGGGTTGGTGGTGGCGTGAACTTCGCCGGCCTCGAGCGAGCCCGTCCGATGGACGATCCAGATGTGATCTTTGGCATCCACCGCCACGCCGATGGTCTGGCCCAGAACCCAGTGGTTGGGCAACGGCTTCGGCCACATGAGGTCCACTTCGAACCGCGGGGCCTCAGGTCCGGCGGCTGGCAGCACGCCAAGAAATGCGAGAGAAAGACAGGCAATATGGGTTTTGCGTTCAGCGAGGTGCATGGCGGAATGAAAGTAGTCTATCACCCCGGGCCTAAAAGGCCACACAAGAAGGGTATGTAACCAGTAAGTCACGGGTTGCCCGCCCCATTGGGTGCCCAAGGGACTTCCCAAAGCGCCGGGCGGCCGATACAATTGAGTCGCCATGGAGACAGGACGCAGAAGAATAGCCTTTGCCGTAGCCGCCATTCTGGCAATCGCCGGTTTCGCGGGCCCACGAGCAGCCAGCGCAGCAGATGGCGGGCCACCATCCAATGACCTACCCCAGCCGTACCGCACCATCCGGGACTGGGCACGCCCGCCCGATGGCTTGCCGTGGGCAGCCGTGACCGGTGTGGAACCCGACCCCGACGGGAACATCTATGTGCTGTATCGATGCTTTGAAAACTCCTGCGCGAACCGTCCGGAGGCTCCGATCCTGAAGTTCGATCCTTCGGGCAAGCTATTGAAGAGCTGGGGCGCGGGCATGTTCGTGTTCCCTCACGGCTCCACCATTGATCGCGACGGGAACTTCTGGGCCACCGACGCCGGTGGCATGCCGGGCAAGGGCCATCAGGTCATGAAATTCAGCACGGAAGGCAAGCTGCTGATGACCCTCGGGAAGGCCGGCGTACCGGGAGACAGTACCGACACGTTCAATCAGCCATGCGATGTCGTGGTGGCTACGAACGGCACGATTTTTGTTGCCGACGGCCACCGCGACGCCGTCACCGGAGCCACGGGCAACAACCGGATCGTCAAATTCACAAAGGACGGGAAATTCATCAAGCAGTGGGGCAAGAAGGGTACCGGACCCGGCGAACTCCAGGAGCCCCACACCATCGCCATGGATTCCAGGGGACGGCTCTTTGTGGGAGACCGGATCAACAATCGGATCCAGATTTTCGATCAGGAGGGCCGCTACCTCGACGAGTGGAGGCAATTCAGCCGGCCCAGCGGGATCTACATCACCAAGGACGACACCATCTACGTGGCCGATTCGGAGTCTGGCCCGGATACCGGCGCCAGGGAACTGATGGGGCGTAAGAAAGGCATCCGGATCGGCAGCGCGAGGGATGGGAAGGTCACGGCCTTTATCGAAGACATGGAGCCGACGCGAGCCGACCACAGCGGCGCCGAAGGGGTTGGCGTCGATGCCGCGGGCAACGTGTACGGAGCCGTGGTGCGCCGTCGAATGCTGGAGAAGCACGTGAAGAAATAGCGCACCTGCGCCGCCGGCCGTGGGCCGAGGGGTTAAGGAGCATCTCCCAGACGCTGGTGTTCAGCTTCGGCGTCGCCGTTTCCGCGGGTGCCGCGGACGGCGGGCCGAAGGTGGCGATTACCGGCGAAGTGATCCAGGGAACCGCTCTACCGGGCTCCGAGGCGGTGTGCAAGGGCATCGCGTTCGCGCAGTCACAGGTTGGCCAGTTGCGGTGGCGCCAGCCGATGCCTGTCAAACCGTGGACCGGGGTCCGCGAGGCGCTGACCTGCGGCGGAGCGAAGTGTGCGACGTCTTCCGCGATTGGGTGAGACAGAATCTGGAGCGCCCACTGACGGGGGGGACAATCAAACCGTCTTGGTGGCGCCGGCGTCCAGGTCGATGATCGCCCCGTGCAGCAAGCTTCCTTCCGGACCGAGCACGAAGGCCGCCAGCGCTGCCACATCCTCCGGTTCGCCGATGCGGGTCACCTTCGCGCTATGCACGAACTCGCTCTCGGCGGTGGCCAAATCGATGCCCTTCTCGCGTGCCAGTGTCTCCAGCCTCGCCTGAAAGCGCCGCGTGCGGATGGTCCCCGGGTTGATGGTGTTGACCCGGATGCCGTCGCGCAACCCAGCATCGGCCAACGACTTGGTCAGCGACAGCAGTGCGGCGTTGACCGACCCGCCGATGGCGAACTGCGCGCCCGGCGTCCGCCCGCCAATTCCTGAGATAAACAGCACCGCACCCCGCGATTGCTTCAGATAAGGCCACGCGGCGCGTGTCAGCCGCATCGCTCCGAAGAATTTCAGGGCGAAGCCGTCGGTCCAGTCGTCGTCGGTGAGCGACTCGAACTCGCCGCGGCGTGTGGCGCCGGCGTTGTTGACCACCAGGTCGATGCGCCCGGTCTGCTCTATCGCGAAGGCGGCCAGGCGGGCTGGGGCATCCGGCTGCCGCAGGTCGAGCGGGAGTACGTCCGATGCGGCCCCCGCGGCCTCGATTGCCCCGTGTACTTCGTGCAGGTCGGTCGTATCCCGCGCGCACAGCACCACGCGCGCGCCCTCACTCGCCAGCCGCATGGCGATGGCGCGGCCGAT
>JAPKZC010000628.1:1046-5035 GCA_026394025.1 Candidatus Solibacter sp. | reverse complement strand
AGAAGTAAGGGAATAAGGAGTTTTTACGCAATGAAACGAATGATTTTCACCGGCATCCTGGCAATCGGCACCTGTGTTACGTGCCTCATGGCGCAGGCCCCGGCCCAAGCCGGCGGCCCCAAGGCTCCGGCGCCTAAATCGAAAGGGGAAGTGGAAGCGCTGCAGGCCCTGCAAGCGGCGGGCAGCGACCCGGATAAGTCGATCGCGGCCGCCGAAGCCCTGATCACGAAATTCGCCGACACCGATTTCAAGAGCATTGCGCTGTACATTGAAGCCGACGCCTACGAAAGAAAGGGCGACTTCAACCGCATGGAGATCTTCGCGGAGCGCACGCTGGAGGCCGACCCGAAGGATTTCCGCGCCTCGTTGATGCTGGCTAAACACTATGCCATCCATACCCGCGAAAACGATCTGGACCGCGAAGAGAAGTTGGGCAAGTCGGAGAAGTTCGCCAATCAGGTGATCGAGATGATGAAGACGTTGCCCAAGCCGAATCCGCAGATCACCGACGAACAGTGGGTGGAAGTCAGAAAGGACTCCACCGCCGAAGCCTACAACAATATCGGCCTGGCGAACCTGACGCGCAAGAAGTACGACGCGGCGGCGGCCGGATTCAAGAGCGCGGTGGACGCCAATTCGCGCCCCGAACCGGCGTACATGGTGCGGCTGGCTTCGGCGCTGCAATCCGGTGGGAAGCATGACGAAGCCATCCTGTGGTGCGACAAGGTGGTGGCCGTTCCCGAGGTACACCCGACCATCAAGAACCTGGCGGCGCAGATTCGCGCCGCGTCCATCAAGGCGGGCGGCAAGGCTCCGGGCGGCGAACCGCCGGCGGCGAAGTAGTTTCCCTCTTCATGCGCGCGGAGCCCGCAGTTCTTGAGTTGCGACTGAAGCATCGGTTCGCCAACCCTGAATTGCTGCGCCGCGCGCTGACCCACAGTTCCCTGGCGTGCGAGACGCGCAGCGGCGGCGGGTCCGCCGTGAGCGACAACGAGCAACTTGAATTTCTCGGCGATGCCGTGCTGGGCCTGGTGGTGTCCGACGTACTTTTCCGCCGCTTCCCGTTGTACAAGGAAGGCGAGCTCTCTACGATTAAAGCCCACCTGGTGAGCGCCGCGCACCTGCACGGTGTGGCGCGCCGGCTGGAATTGGGGAGTTACCTGGAACTGGGCCGCGGCGAAGAAATGAGCGGCGGGCGCAGCAAGAAGACGCTCCTGGTGGATGCGCTGGAGGCTATCATCGCGGCGATCTATCTGGACGGGGGCCTCGAACCGGCGTGCGGCTTCATCGTGGAACACGTGATGGACGGCCAAATGGTGTTCGACCAGGAGGCTGGCACCGACATACAGCCCGCCGTTACTAATTTCAAAGAAGCGCTGCGCCTGCTGGCGAAAGCGCGGCAGTTGCCGGAACCGCGCTACTCGACCATCCGCGAGCAGGGTCCGGAACACTCCAAGATGTTCACTGTCGAGGTGCGCGCAGGCAAGGAGTGGTGCGGACAGGCCGACGCACGGACCAAGAAGATTGCGGCGCAGCGCGCGGCGCGCGGGGTTTACGAGCGCTTGCTGGCGGACACGCAGGAGGTCCCGTTGGAAGACGCCGGCCCGAGTGGAGCCGCCCCAACGCAATGAGCGGCTTGATGAACCCAGCGGAGTTTGCCAACATTCGCCAAGCCGAAGAGGACTTCTGGTGGTACCGCGGCATGCGGGCCGTGCTGTTCCGCATGCTGGAGCCGCATCTGGCGGGGCGCCGGATCGGGCGTGCTCTGGAGGCCGGATGCGGTACCGGATACCTCTCGCAACGGTTGCAGCGCGAACGCGGCTGGCCCGTCGTGGCGTTGGATTTCAGCGGCGATGGCCTGCGTTACGCGCGCGAGCTTGGGGTGAGGAATCCGGTGCAGGGCGACATCCGTTCTCTGCCATTCGGCGATGGTGTGTTTGACCTGGTGATGTCGCTGGACGTGATCGTGCACCTGCCGCGTGGCGAAGAACATCTGGCGGCGCGGGAGATGGCGCGGGTCGCCCGGCGCGGCGGCCTGGTGGTGGTGCGCACTTCGGCGCTGGACATACTGCGCAGCCGCCACGGCGAATTCGCCCACGAACGCCAGCGCTTCACGCGCCGCCGCCTGATGGGGCTTTTCGCGGGCGCGGGCATCCGGGTGTTGCGCTGTAGCTACGCCAACTCCCTCTTGATGCCGGTTGCGCTGCTCAAGTTCCGCGTGTGGGAGCCGCTGTTGCGCAGACCGCCGGGGAGCGGTGTGCAGCCGCTGGCGCCCTGGCTGGACCGCCTTCTGTTCGCGCCGTTGGCGGTGGAGGCCGCGTGGCTCGGCGGCGGACGAAACCTCCCCACGGGACAATCGCTCATTCTGATCGGGGAGAAAATGGTGTGATCGGGCGGCCAGAAGGTTTCGCATCGCTCAGCGTCTTCTTCCCGGCATACAATGATGCGCCGTCGCTGCCCCGGTTGCTCGCCACGGCATTTGCGGTGCTGGCGGCCCACGTGGTGGACTACGAAGTGATCGTGGTCAACGACGGCAGCCACGATGACACGGCCGCGGTGCTGGCGCAATTGTGCGGCCAGTATGGCCCCCGTCTGCGCGTGGTCACTCACCAGCAGAATCGAGGCTATGGCGGCGCGCTGCGCAGCGGGTTCGCGGCGGCCACCAAGGAATTCGTTTTCTACACCGATGGCGACAGTCAGTACGATGTCGGCGAACTGCCACGCCTGCTGGAACTGGTGGGTCCCGATACCGGCCTGGTGAACGGCTATAAGCTGGAACGCCACGACCCGGCACACCGCGTCTGGATCGGCAAGGCATACAACTTCTGCGCGCGGCTGCTGTTCCGCATCCGGATCCGCGATATCGATTGCGATTACCGGTTGATCCGGCGCGCGCTGTTGGAGCGGATCCACCTCACTTCCACCAGCGGCACCATCTGCGTGGAACTGGTGCGGAAACTGGAAATGACGGGCTGCGGGGTGGTGGAAACCGGCGTGCGCCATTACCCGCGGCTGTACGGAAAATCCCAGTTCTTCCGCTTGCGGAGCTTGGCGACGACGCTTTATGAATTGGTGCGGCTGTGGGTGCGGGTGGTGATTCTGCGCCGGCCGGCGTACTGAAGCACGGACGGCCGTGCGGCCGGCAGGCGCTGCACGGAAAGCGTAAACGAGCGCGCGGCCATGGTGCCATCGAAGCCTTCGGCCAACAGCGTGTAGTGGGTGGTGTGCTCGGGCACCACGTCGAAGCAGCGGCGCTGCGCCGGCCAGGCGCTCTGCATTGGCGAAATGCGCACCAGTTTGGCATTCTCCACCGAATAGCAGAGCTGCGCGGTCTGCCCGGGTGCGAGGGTTCCCACGCTGGCGTCGAAGCGCAAGATCCGAACCGGTCCGGGACGCGTGTCCAATGGATGTACCCACACGTGGCCGTCCGGACGGCGCACCAGGCTCAGGCCCCACAGGGCCACCAGCAGGCCCACCGCAAAGAATATCCTGGCGAACCGGAAGAGCATTTAGTAGTTGGACTCCGGCAAGGCGGGTTTAGTTTCGGAAATGCGGTAACCTGCAAGATTATGGCCATTCGAATCGTGCAAGTGGACGCTTTCACCGGCCGCCCGTTTGCGGGAAACCCCGCGGCGGTGTGCGTGCTCCGTGAGCACGCCTCCGCCCAATGGATGCGCGATGTGGCGCGTGAAATGAATCTCTCGGAGACCGCGTTCCTGGTCCCGCAGGACGACGGCTACAATCTGCGCTGGTTCACCCCGGCGGTGGAAGTGGATCTCTGCGGCCACGCCACCCTGGCCAGCGCGCACGTGCTGTGGCAGGATGGCCACCTGCCCGAGGGCAAGCAGGCACGCTTCCATACGCGCAGCGGCCTGCTGACCGCCGACCGCCGCGGCGACTGGATCGAGCTGGATTTCCCCGCCAAGATCGCCGTGCCGGCCCAAGCACCCGCCGAACTGCTGCCCGCGTTGGGCGTCGCCGCGGCCAGG
>JAPKZC010000628.1:0-978 GCA_026394025.1 Candidatus Solibacter sp. | reverse complement strand
ACCACTCCACGCTGCGCAAAGTGCCGGTGCGCGGGGTGATTGTGACGGCGCGTTCGTCGAGCCCCGAATTCGATTTCGTGTCACGCTTTTTCGCCCCCGGGTCGGGGATTGATGAAGACCCGGTGACCGGGTCCGCGCACACCGCGCTCGGGCCATACTGGGCGGGCATCCTGGGGAAGAGCGAGTTCACGGCGTTCCAGGCCTCCGCGCGCGGTGGCGTAGTGAAAGTGCGGGTACAGGGCGACCGCGTGCTGCTCGGGGGGCAGGCAGTGACGGTGATGGTCGGGGACTTGGTGGCGTAAGGCTCCGGCTTGGCGTGCGGAGTTGGGTCTCGGAAGAAGTTGGTGGGTGAGCAAGCCCCCACGCCGAGTTGCCTGGTTGGTTGCTGGTGCGAAGGGGATTTGGCAATAGGTAACCGTCATGGTTTGCCGGGAACGTCCTCCAGGTCCGCGAGCGGCCATCGTGGGCGCGCCATGTGCCAAGGCTGGTCGAGCCGGGGGTGCTCCCCCGACTGAATTCCGATACGCCATGAATCTCCGGAATCAGTGGGAACCTTCCAGCCCCGTTGCGGCAAACCCTTCATGCCGAGAAGATTTTCGGTGGAAGAAGTTCCCCTCGGCGGCAGGTAGTTGAGGGTGGCACGCCCGGGCGGATTCGAACGATGCGTCGTTGAATAATGTTTGGAACTTATTCCAATAGTTTAGGACCCTAAATAACTCCTATTCGCTTTCTTCGACGTTCACCCGTTGTGATTTCTATAATTTAGCGTTTGGGGGCTGGATTGCACCGGCCTCCTGACCAGGCTTCCCCCGGTCCGGCGCGTTCGCCGGTCATCCGATAGCCGTACCGCGGGCTGGAGGTGCATTTATGTCGCGGTTGTGGCTGTTGACGGCCCGGGCGTGCGTTGCCCTGTTCCTGATCGCGGCGTGTCTGTCTGCTGCGAAAAACCGGACCGTTTGCGGACCAGTGACCTTCCTT
>JAPKZC010000953.1:4647-8009 GCA_026394025.1 Candidatus Solibacter sp. | reverse complement strand
GCAAGATGGGCCTTCGGCCGTTCCTGGAACCGGTGGACGTCGTGGTGTCCAGCCACGAGCATCTGGACCACAACTACGTGGACCCGGCCTTCGGGACCCCCGACATCGTGAAGTCCGCGGCCCGGGTTCGCGGCGTCCAGTTCCGTGGCGTGCGCCTGCCTCACGACGACGAAGAGGGGATGCGCCGGGGCTGGGTGACGGCGAGTATCGCATCGAGGCAACGAAGGCCAACTTCGTCGGCGCCACGGTGCGCTTGCAGTCCATTTCCGGCGGGTTGCTGATTCGCCTGGTGCGCTGCGGAGTGATCACCGGGCAGGTGGTGGACGCGCAGGGCCAGCCGATCCTCGGAGTGGCAGTGTATGCCATGCCCAAGCCACTCAACGGCCCGCTGATGCCATACAGCATGCCGACGTTCGGTAGCAATACGCGCGTGGACGAGCGCGGGCAGTACCGCCTGTACGGCCTGCCACCGGGCGAGTACGCGGTGGTGGCTACATATGGGGCGTCGACCTCGATGTTCGGGTCTTCGGGGGGCGCGGAAGTGCGCAGCGGCATAGGGAGCGGCGTGCAGGTATATCCCAGCAACCCGCGGCCGCAATTCTTTACCGTCGCCGGAGGCGAGCAGTACCGCAATATCGATTTCGCCATCGTGCCGGCCGGGCTGCACAATCTGAGCGGGAAGGTTGAACTGCCGGATCCCACGACCAGGTATTGGCTGGCGTTGACGGCGGTGGATCAGCCTGGCATGGCGACGGCGGTGACTGAGACCAAGCCCGACGGCAGCTTCCGCTTTGAAAGCATACCGGCCGGTTCGTTCACTCTGACCGCGTCGGGACCGGTGCGGGGGTATGGAGGCAAGGCGGTGCTCGGTCCGCAGCCCTATTTCGGTCGCAGCCACGTCAGCGTGGCCGCCGATCTGGAGGGTGTCGCGGTCTCCGTGCAGAAGGCGCAGACGGTCTCCTTCGTGCTACGATTGGCCCCCGGGCAACGAGCGGATGGCGGCTGTCCGGCGACCGCGCAAGTCACGCTGACGGCCCTGGAGGACTTCGCGGCGTTGATCGACCGCAACGGTGAAGTGAATTCCGTGAAGGAGCAGCCGATTGCGGACCTGGCCCCGGCGCGCTACCGGATTGGGGCGACGCGGCTGGGTGACGGGTGCTACCTGGCGTCCGACGCAGTGCTGGATCTCTCGGCGGGCGGCAAGGACGCGCCGGTGGCCGTGCTGGTAGCGGCGGCAGGTTCGATTAGCGGCAAGCTCACGGGGGCGGCCAACGCGCCGGAGTTTGCGGTGGCGCTGGTGGCGGCCGACGCGGAGAGCAGCGCGCAGGCGGTGCAGGTAGTCTTCCCCGACGCCGGCGGCAAATTCACGTTTGGCGGGCTGCGGCCGGGGCGCTACCGCATCGTGGCGCAGGCGGCGGGCGAGGCTTCCAAAGCACGATGGGTGACCGACCCGGCGCGCATGATCGAGATCCAAATTGTGGCTGGGGCGCCCACCGAGTTGGAGTTGCCGGCGCCCCAGCGGAGTCAACAGTAATGAAGCGGCTCACATTGTTGGTGCTGTGCGCCGCGCTGGCCGCGGCCCAGGACAAACCGGCGGATCAGGAGGCGAAACTCGGGCGGATTGCCGGCACGGTTACGGCCGGGAGCGGCGGTCCGCCCATGAAGGACGTGGAGATCCACGTGAACCGCAACACGCCTCAGGCAAAAATGGCGGTGACCGACCAGCAGGGCCGATACGCGATCGGCGATGTGGCGCCCGGACAGATTCGCATTTCGGCGAGCGCTCCGGACTCCTCGGGACGGGTCGGGTTTGGGCCCGGCGATACTCGCCAGATCACGCTGGCGGCAGGCCAGGAGTTGAACGGCGTGGATTTCCGCCTGGTGATTCAGGGACGGATTTCGGGGAAAGTGGTGGACGAGAACCGCGAGCCGGTGGTGGGCCTCGCCGTGTTCCTGGTGGCGCGCGAGTACTCGCACGGCGCGTTGCGCGCGGTGTTCACGGGCGTTGGGAACACCGACGATCAGGGTGCATACCGGCTGGAACGCGTGCAGCCGGGGCGTGCCTACGCGGTGCTGGCCCAGCGGCGGTACCGCGGGCTTCCGCCGATTTCGGATTCTCCCCTGGATCCGGAACTGCGCCTGCCCGCGGTAGTTCCCACCTACTATCCGAATGCCCGCTCAATGGACGGCGCTGAGCTTCAGGTGCTGCGGCCGGGCGAGCAGCGCGAAGGCGTGGATATCCGGCTGACGCGGTCGGCGGCGTTCTGCCTGGACGGAGTGCTGGAAGGCGCCAGCGGACCGGGCGCTCTGCGCTTTGAGATCGGCGAGCCGCAGCCCGCCAGCGGCAGAGTCGGAGCCGGCGGCTTTTACATGTCGGTCCCTGGAGGCACCAGCGGGCCGGACGGCAAGGTGCGCATCTGCGACCTGCACCCCGGGGAATACGAGCTGACGGTGTCTGAGCAAAGCCCCGGCGGAATGAGCGGCAGGTCGCAATTCGGCGCCACCATCGTAACCATAGGCGATCGGGACGTGGCCGGAGTCCGCCTTGGCCTGCGCCGGCGGATTCCGGTTTCCGGAGAGGTAGTGTTTGACGGCCCGGCGCCGGAGGCGCCGCTGGCGGCGCAACTGCGCCTGAACGTGGAGACGATCACCCGCACCGAGCGCGGCAATGCACAGGTGTCCATCCCGGGCGAGTTCGATTTTTCCGGCGGACTGCTGATGGATGAGTACGGGCTGGATATCACCGGAATGCCCACGGGCATCTACATCAAGGATTTGACGTACGGCGGCCGCAGCATGCTGTACCAGACGCTCCGCGTGGGAAGCGCCCTGGGAAACGCTGGACTGCGGGTGATTCTGGGCCGGGACGGCGGAAGTGTAGGCGCGCGGGTGGCGGATAAGGACGGCAACCCAGTAGCGGATTGCACGGTGGCGATTCTGCCCGTGACGGCGGCCAGTGAAGCCGTGTTCGCCGCCGCGCTGAAGACGGGTAAGACCAATCAGACTGGTGTGTGGTCCAGCGCGACGCTGGTGCCGGGCAAGTACTATGTACTGGCCACCAACGATACGATCGACCGCTCGCCGGAGACAATTGGCAGACTCTGGAAGTCGCGCAACCGCGGCGAAGAGGTGGAACTCGCGCCGAACGGGAAGCTCTCGGTCGCACTAACGCCAAAATCGCTGGATTGAACAATCGCGTACCGGCCTGGTGCGTGCTTACCCTAGTCAATTGTGGAATTCGCAACGTATACGCTTGCAAAAGGTTAGGAAATTTTTTCCACATTTGTTGAAGTTCCCTTGTTTTCTCTGATTTGGCTGTGGTAAAGTCAACCAAACTCAGAGTTTGTGTTAGGGGGTACATC
>JAPKZC010000953.1:0-4594 GCA_026394025.1 Candidatus Solibacter sp. | reverse complement strand
GGGGTACATCCACATGAAAACCTTGACGGTGATGGCGTGTTTCTTTGCCAGCCTGGCTTTCTCGCAGGTAAACACCAGCCGCCTGGACGGCACGGTAACCGATCCGACCGGGGCATCAGTGCCCGGAGCGGAAGTCACGGTTTCCAACGTGGCGACAGGCCAGACCATCAAAACCACAACCGGCGATCGCGGCGATTGGGCGCTGACCTCCATGGCAGCCGCGCAATATAAAGTGGTGGTGAGCAAGCCGGGGTTCAAGTCCGGACTGGCGGGCAGCGTGGTGGTGAGCGCCGGCGTTCCCGCGACAGTCAACATCAAGCTGGAGATCGGCGCCGCGTCGGAAACCGTAGAAGTAGTGGGCGGCGCGGAGATCGTGCAAGCCACCAGCGCGGCGGTGAGCAGCACGATCGGCGGACGGCAGCTTTTCGAACTCCCGTTTGCCACCCGCAACGCGGTGGAACTGCTGGTGACGCAGGCGGGCGTGCAGACGCCGAGCAACCCGCGCAGTTCAAGTGTCAACGGGCTGCCGCGCGGCGCGCTCAACGTCAGCATCGACGGCATGAACACGCAGGACAACCTGCTGAAGAGTAGCGACGGTTTCTTCAGCTACATCTACCCCTCTGTAGATGCGCTGGATGAACTCACGGTGTCGAGCTCGGCTGGCGGCGCGGATTCGAGCGGCCAGGGCGCCGCGCAGATCAAGTTCACCACCAAGAGCGGCAGCAACCAGTTTCACGGCGGCGCCTTCCTGCAGAAGCGCCAAACGGGGTGGAACGCCAACTACTACTTCAACAACCGCGACGGACTGCCGCGCGACGTGATCAAACTGACGCAGCGCGGACTCCACGGCGGCGGCCCTATCAAGAAGGACAAGGCATTCTTCTTCGCCAACTACGAACAGTACAAACTCCCCGGCACCAAATCCTACAGCCGTGTCATCATGACCCCGGATGCGCAGGCGGGGAATTACACCTACTGCCCCACAACGTCCACCACGGCGGCCTGCATCGGTAACCGCGGCCTGCTCAAGAGGGTCAATCTGCTGCAACTGGCGGGCGCCAATGGCTACGCTTCCACGGTGGATCCGATTCTGTCGAAGACCTATGCGGATATCGCCGCGACGTCATCGAAGGGCTCGCTCTTCCCGCGCGAATCGGCCAGCAGCGATTTCAGCCGCCTCGACCTCAACTACCAGCCGGAAGGCTACCAGATGCGCCACTTCTTCACCACGCGCCTGGACTACAACATCACCAACAACCACCACTTTTCGCTGGTCTACAACTTCAACAAGTACCTTTCCGATCCGGACTTCCTGAACAACGTGGTGGCGGCGTTTCCGGGCACGGGAACAGTGCTGGGTACCGACGTTCAGGGAGGACAGCTCAGCAACCGGTTCGCGGGAACGATTTCTCTGCGCTCGCAGTTCGGGTCGCGAGTCACCAATGAGTGGCGAGGCGGCCTTGATGGGGGCACGGTGTTGTTCCGGCATCAGATCGCCAGCCCGTCGCTGTTCTCTGCCTGGCGCGGTTACGTCCCGACCTTCGGGTACGGTCTGGCCGGCGTGACCACTACCAACAATTCCTCGCGGCGCAACTCGCCGGTGACGGACATCGCCGACAACCTCTACGTCGTCCACGGTTCCCATCAGTTCGCGTTTGGCGGTACCTTTACGTCGGTGAACTCGTGGCAGCAGACAGTCTCCACCAGCGTGATGCCTCGCATTACGTTCGGGCTGGCCACCAACGACCCCATCAACACCGGCACCACAAGCATCTTTACGGCGGCGAACCTGACGGGCGCCTCCACCACCCAGTTGAGCGATGCAGGCGCTATGTACGCCGCGTTGACGGGCCGGGTCTCTTCCATCACTCGCGCGCTTGCCCTGGATGAAAAGACCCACCAGTACGGCTACGTGCCGATCGTCGACCGCAACCGGATGCTGGAGTACGGCGGCTACGTGCAGGATACCTGGCGCGCCAAATCCAATCTCACCATCAATTTTGGATTGCGCATGGAAAAACAGGGCGCGTTTGAGAACCGGAATGGCACTTATTCACGCGTCGGCCTTGAGGGTCTGTACGGTCTCTCCGGCGTCGGCAACCTCTTCAAGCCGGGTACGCTCGGGGGCTCCATACCGACATTCAAGCAGGTTACCGGCGATGCCTATGCGATGCCGATTCAATGGGCGCCTTCGGTGGGTCTTGCCTGGCAGGTGCCGAAAATGGCGGGCTTCCTGGGCAAGGTGTTCGGCAACAAGGAGAGCGGCTCGGTGTTGCGCGCGGGCTATGCCATCTCCACGGTCCGCGAAGGCCAGAACATCTTCATCAGCGTGTGGGGCAGCAACCAGGGCATCTCGCAGACCACGACCGTGGACCCGAGCAACACGCCGGCCGATTTCGGCGCTCCCGGGAGCGTCCTGTTCCGCCAGTCCGCCCTGCCCGTCAAGAGCGGCGTGCAGAGCGCTCCGGCGTATCCGTTTGCGGCCAGCTCCAGCACCAGCGTCAACGACTTCGCCCCCAATCTGAGCCTTGGGTACGTACAGAGCTGGAATATCGGCTGGCAGCGCGAGATCGGCCACAACACTGTCGTGGAGGCCCGCTTCACCGGCAACCACGGTGTGCACCTGTGGCGGCAGTACGACCTGAACGAAGTCAACATCGTGGAGAGCGGTTTCCGCAGCGATTTCCTGGTGGCGCAGAATAACCTGCGGATCGCACGCGGCGGCGACATCGCAAAGAACACCAACATTACCAACTTCGGCAACACCGGACTGGCCGGGCAACAGGCCATTCCGATCCTCCAGACGGCGCTCGGAACTTCCACCGATACCACCATCGCCAGCAACCTGATGCTGGGACAAGCCGGAACCGCGGCCGCGGCCATCGCCAACAACTCCACTCGCATGGGGAACCTGACCAAGGCGGGCTATGCCGCGAACATGTTCTATGTGAACCCCACCGTGATCAATCAAGGCGCCTTCATTGTGACCAACGACGGGTCTTCGTTCTACGATTCGCTCCAGGTGGAAGTGAGGCGGCGCATGACCAAAGGTATGTCCATCCAGGGCAGCTACGTGTTTTCCAAGTCCCTGGCCAACGGCCCCACTAATAGCAACACCAGCAGTTCCCAACCGAACACGCTGCGCAACCTGAGCCTCGACAAGGTTCCGTCGGGCTTCGATCTGCGCCACGCGCTCAAGGCGAACTACATTTACGAGTTGCCCTTTGGCCACGGCAAGCGCTTCTTCGGCACCGGCGGCAATCCGGTGATACGGAAGGCTGTGGAAGGCTGGGAACTGGCAGGCGTGATCCGCATCCAGTCCGGGCTGCCCTTCTTCCTCTCCAGCCTGGCCACTTTCAACGGGAATGGGAGCGGCATCGTGCTGCACAACATTACGTCGAGGGAATTGCAGGACTCGGTCAACATCCGCAAGACCACCGGCACGGACGGCAAAGGCATCGTCTACTACCTGCCCCAGTCGCTGGTCGAGAACACACAGGCGGCGTACAACACCGGTGGCAAGACCCCGGCGGACCTCGACAAGAGCAAGCCGTACATCTCAGGGGCTGAGGCGGGGCAGCTCGGCTGGCGTGGCTACCTCTACCAGAACTGGAACCGCTTCTACGATATGAGCGTGGTGAAGCGGACCAGGATCGGGGAAGGCGCGAAGAACGTGGAGTTCCGCGCCACTGCGTTGAACGTCTTCAACGTCACCAACTTCGGCAACGGCGGCGCCTACTCCAACATCGGCGCGAGCTTCGGACAGGTGACCGGCGCCTATCGCGATATCTCTGGCACGGTGGAACCCGGCGGACGCATCCTGGAGTTCATGCTGCGGTTGAACTTCTGAACAGGTAGCGACCGCTCACTGACGGTCGCGGCTCGGATTGGCTGCATCGCGGCTCCAATCCGAGCCGCGCGCGTTAGCCTGCGGTTTCTGTAGAATTCCTCGGCAGGGCCCTTGGGTGGGCACATACCGGCTTCTTGCCCTCTATCTTTCTCCCCTTCTATCACTTAGGTCAAGAAAATCTCATTAAGCCCCATGTTCAGGTGGTGCTTCCGGTTTTCACCTTATGTAGAGAATCGAATCTTTTTATCCTGAAATCCATTGAGCTTGCACGCCATTTGTGACATACTTCTCAAAACCGGAGTTTGTTGGCTTTCGGCGTCTTTGCGCCCGGCTTGAGGCAAAGAACGGTTCAAGATAACCGGAGGTAAAAACCGGTTAGCTGGAAAGCCCGCGATCAAGTTTCCTGGTGAAAGGGGTCGAACAGATGAAGAAAGTCCTGGTCCTACTGGCGGTGTTTGCCGCCCTTGCATGCGCCCAAGTTACCACCAGCAGTACGCTGGACGGAACCGTCACCGACGCGCAGGGCGCCCTGGTGACGGGCGCACAGATTTTGGTGGTCAACGCCGACAATGGGCAATCCTTCAAAGCCACTGCCGACGATCATGGACATTGGGTGATTTCCGCCGTGCCGGTCGGAACCTACCGGGTTACCGTGACCATGGCCGGCTTCCGCACCCTGGCCATGCCCGGCGTGAACGTGAACGCCGGTGTGCCTGCCACGGTAAACGGCAAGCTTGAAGTGGG
>JAPKZC010000673.1 GCA_026394025.1 Candidatus Solibacter sp. | reverse complement strand
CTGAATCCCCGCCCAGACCTCGGCATCGGAGACCCCTTCCAGCGCCTCCTTGACCTTAGACTTCCGGCGCTCGTGCGCCACGTCTTCTTCACTCTCGGCCGCTTCCAGGAAGTCCCACGCGGCGGTCACCACCTCGCGTACGGTCTCGTCCCGCTCCGGCAGCGAGATCACGCCCATACGCTGTCCGAAGTACGAATTCGACGCCGCGCGGACCAACAGCCGGTTCTGCTCGTCGCATCGCTCCTTCATCGCCGGCCCGAGCCACGGCCGCGCCCCATCGCAGCGACCGAAGACTTCGGCGCTGGCGATCGCCACCTGCGCCATGCTGCGTTCCCGGCCGCACTCGCACCGAATCCAAATTTCCGAAAGATCCCCACTGGTCCCGCGCTCTTCCTGGAACAGCAGCTTCCCCTGGTTGCGACACGTGTTGTCCTGCGCGTGCAGAAAGTAATACCAGTCGATATCGCCAATGTGCCCGCGCCGGCACGCGCGCACGAAGCGGACCGGCACCACTTTCAGCTTGTTGCCCGATTCGGGATCCAGGAAGCGGCTGCCCTTACTCAACGCCCGCAGATGTACCAGGTAGCGGCTGCGCTTGGCCGTCCCTTTGGATTGGCGCCCCGAAACCTGCGTGACGAACCACTCGGGGAAGCGGAACGCCGGGACGCCGGTCTGCCGCAGGTCGTCCCATTCGCTGGCGGGCGGGGGCGATTCCAACCTCACGCTGGGAACACTGAGCAGCGTTGCAATCTTGGCGCTCAACCGCGGCTCGCTGATCACGGTGCGGTGTCCAGGCCCGAGATCAGTACCGATCGCGTCGGCAGGTCCGTCATCGAGCCCGGACCAAACGTGGTGATGATCTGCGACTGCCGGATCTCGCCTTGTGGTCTCTTGCCTTTTGTTCCGCTCACTGGTCCTCGTCCAAATCGATGTTGTCCAACGTACGCACCCAGATATTCACGTTCGGCTCCACATCCCGCATGGAACGGTTCGCCCGGAACTTCATCTTCCAATTCCCGGCCGGCAACGCCTTCAACGCCGGGTCCAGAAA
Organism: Candidatus Solibacter sp.; assembly: GCA_026394025.1. Lineage (GTDB taxonomy): Bacteria > Acidobacteriota > Terriglobia > Bryobacterales > Bryobacteraceae > Solibacter. Next base: position 2,274 of record JAPKZC010000673.1, on the reverse strand, counting down.
CTCCTGGAGCAGCGGCGGCCCCGCGCCCCGCTCGAACGGATTGTACTGTAGCGACGCGCCCACCTTTCGCTGGTCCTGCACTACGCCCGCCCAATCGTCGAGGAGATCTTCGCAACGCTGGCGCACCCGCTGTTGCAGGCGCGCGCGGCTACTCTGATCGAGCTTGGCGTGATTGAAAGCGCGCTCGCCGAAGTGGTCCACCACCGCACTCAGTGCGTTTCGCGTGCTGAGAATCTCCATCGCGCCCTTCGGTGGGGTCATCACGTCCATCCCCAGCCGCGCCAACGCCACCAGCGACGCCGCCAGCCCGCGATCCAACGCCCGTGGCGAGAACGGCGTCACGCTGGTTGCCTCCACGCTACGGTAAAACGTCTGGTGGTACGCCGCGAATCGCTCGTAATGGGAGCGGTCGCGAGGCTTGTGCACGTTGAGAATCGTCACTACCAGTCCCGGCCGATTCGGGTCGCGTCCCACGCGGCTCGTAGCCTGTATATACTCCGCCGAAGCCTTCGGCTGCCCGAACACCACCATAAGCCCCAGCCGCGTGATGTCCAGCCCGACCGAGATCATATTCGTCGCGATGGCCACATCGACGCGGTTCTTCTCCGCATACGCCAGCCCCAGCTTCCGCTTCGCCTCGGCGACGGCGGACGTATCCACGCGGCTGGTCAACTCCACCGGTTCGTGAGCGATCTCCCGGTCCGCGAACAGCCCCGCCGTCTCCCCAACCCGCAGGCGTTCCGCGTATGTGGTCAAGCGATAGCGGACTTCATCTTCGATCAACCGCCGCGCGCCGCCCAATTCACGCAGCGCGTTGAAGTATCCCACCATTGTCATATACGGATCGGCGGGATTGTCACCCTTCCCACGAAGCTCGCTGTACCACTTCTGACCCGCCCCCAACAGCGCCAGGTAGACGCGCAGCATCGCCACCTTCGGACTCCGGCCCTGAGCGGCGATTCCCACGTACAATCTGCCGTTGGTCAGCGGATCTTCCGGGTTCACCTGCAAAGTCTTGGCGAAAAACGAATCGCGCCGGTCCGGACCCGGCGGAGGGAAAATATCCACTTGGGACCGGCAGAAGAGCGCGTGGATCTGGCTATCGGCGCGCCGCACGGTGGCCGTAGACGCCACGATTTTGGGACGTGCTTTCCCGCGCACTGCCAACTGTTCCAGCGCCGTTTCGTACAACCCCACCATGGTGCCCAGCGGACCCGAAATCAGATGCAGTTCGTCCTGAATAATCAGATCCGGCGGCAGAAGCCCTCCGCCGGGCAAGACAGCCCCGCGGTCCGGTTCGGACGCGCCGTAGAAGGCCTGCTTGTCAGACTGCTGCTCCCGGCCGAAGAAACCAGCGACGGCGCCGCTCCACGGCATGGCGGCGAACTTATCCACCGTCGCGATCAGGAAGCACGGCAGCCGGCGATAGAGCGGCTCATCCACCGCGATGATCGGCAGTGCGCGGTCCCGGTTGAACGCGCAGTCCCGGCTGATACAAGCGATCTGCAGATCCGTCGGATAGTCCCGATTGGGCCGGCCATTCGCCGTCAAGCGGAACGATTCGCGCTGGAACTTGGCGCCGCACCACGGGCACTCTTCCAGCGGAATGGGCGAGGGCCGGCGCTCATCGTTCCAGAACGTGATCGTGCGCCGCCGCGCCGTCTCGGGATGGTCGTGGTCCTTGCTGCCCATCTCGTTGGGCGTGGCCTTCCTGCCCACCCACAGCCCGATCTCGAAGGGCCAGTCGCCCAGTTCCGCCGCCTTCTCCCGTTCCAGCTCCAGCGCGCAGATCAGTGTGGCCGCGCGACTGAGCTGATCCAATGTCAACAGCCGAAGCGTATACCGCATCAGGACGCTGACTCCCGCGCCCGTCACGCCCGGATTGCGGAGCCGGCGCAACACCAGGGTGAATGCCGCGAGGCCCAGGTACGCTTCCGTCTTTCCGCCGCCGGTGGGGAAGAACAGCAGGTCCACCACGGTGCGGTCATCACTCTCAGGCTCCGCGATTCCCGGCAGGTTCATCAGCAGGAATGCCAGCTGGAAGGGGCGCCATTCCGGCGCGCCGACCGATTCCGCCGGTTTTCCCCGCATCGGGCCGAAGCGCTGGCGCGCCGCCACCGCCATCGTCCGATTGGCCGTCTGGAAGGCCTTCAGACAATCCGCCTGCGCCAGCAGTTCGACACCGCGCGCGATGCGATCCGCACGATGCGTGACGACATGGTCGTGCGCGGCGAGAACCCGGGCATGTTCGGCCAGGAGCGTGGTGACTCGCTG
>JAPKZC010000043.1:5280-12068 GCA_026394025.1 Candidatus Solibacter sp. | reverse complement strand
ACGCAGCTTTACGCGGTGGCGCTGCAACCGGCGGAGAAAGCGCCCGACACCAACGAGATCAATAGCGAAGAACAGGCCATGGCCGCGGGCAACGAACCGGCCGCGGGCCGGGGTGGCCGTGGCGCGGGCGCGGGCGCGGCAGCCCCAGTGCAGGTGAAGATCGTCTGGGACGGCCTGGACCGGCGTATCACGCAACTCACCCGCATGGCGGGCTCGGTGTCCTTTGTGGTGCCGGCGCCCGATAGCCGCTCGTACTTGTTCTCGGCGCAGGGTGCCGCGACGGACGACCCCGCCACCGGCGGACCAGGCATGTACACCATCAACGAGGACGGCACGCGTCTAACGCGCCTGAATACCACCGTGGCCGACGCCAGTGGCGCTGGCCGCGGGCGCGGCGGGCGCGGCGGATTCGGCGGCGGCGGCGAGCCGCAATGGAGCCGCGACAGCCGCGCCATTTACTTCCTGCAGGGCGGCGGCATCTATACGCTGTCCATTAGTGCTGCTCCTGCGACCGATGCTGGGGCGGCGGCGGCCGCTGCCGGACGCGGCGGGCGCGGCGGGCGCGGCGGCACGGCGGGCGCGGCGGCCCCTGCCGCGGACACGGCATCCGCCGGTGCGGCTCCGCGGCGCATCCCCTTCTCCGTCAAGATGGAGATCGATGTCACGGCCGAACAACGCCAGGTTTTCGCGGAAGCCTGGCGCGTCATGAAGAACCGTTTCTACGACCCCAAAATGCACGGCGTAAACTGGGCCTCGGCGAAGGACAAATACGAAGCCATGCTGCCGCACGTTGCCGATAGTGAGGAACTGCACAACCTGATCATGGAAATGATCGGCGAACTAAACGCTTCCCACACCGGTGTTACGGGCGGCAGCCGCCTGCCTGCCCAGGGCACCCCCGAGGAGCGCATCACCACGCGCTACCCCGGCTTCGACCTGGAACCCGATTCCAGCGGTTTCTACACGGTGGGTTACATCTACCGCAAGGGTCCGGCCGACCACGACTACGTCAAGCTCGCGCCCGGCAACTTCATCCTCTCGGTGAACGGGAAGGAACTGAAGACCAGCGAGAACTACTGGAAGCTCTTCAATATTCTGCCCGGCCGCAAGTTTGAGTTTCTGGTGAATTCCAAACCCGCCGCCGAGGGCGCGTGGACCATCGATCTGGAACCGCTGACCGGCGCCGCCATGAGCAACCTGCAATACGACAAGTGGGTGGAAGACCGCAAGCAGATGGTCTCGAAATTGACCAATGGTGAAATCGGTTATCTGCACATCAAGGCGATGGACGCGCCCTCGCTCGCCAAGTTCCAGCGCGACCTGCTGGAGAACCAGGACAAGAAGTCGCTGATCATCGACCAGCGCTTCAACGGAGGCGGCGGCATCGATCAGGAATTGCTCCAGATTCTCAACCAGCGCAAGGCCTATCAGGTGACGCGCGGGCGCGATTCGCTGGACGTGAAGCGCCCGGGTTCGACCTTCTTCGGCCCCATGGTGGTACTGCAAAACGAGCGCTCCGCCAGCGATGCCGAGATGTTCCCGGATGGCTTCCGCGCGCTCGGCCTAGGCAAACTGGTCGGCGTGCCGACCTCGGGGCAGGTGATCGGCACCGGTTCGTTCACGCTGCTGGATGGTTCGGCGATCCGCACGCCCGGCGCTGGTGTGTTCACGGCATCGGGCGAGAACATGGAAAACTACGGCGTGCCGCCCGACGTGTACGTGGACAATACTCCCGCCGATTTCCTGGGCGGTCACGACCGGCAAATCGAGAAAGCGATTGAGACGCTGAGGGCGCAGAAGTAGTGGAAGAAGCCCGCGATCGGCGTCCGTAATTCACTGGTTAGGAGAACTCAGCGGGGTCAGGACTGGCGCGCTCGCGGGAAATACCGGCGAGTGCAGTAGGGGGCGGCCGGGGGTGGTATATCCCACCTGAGGATAGCCGGGCGAGCCGACTCCCGCCGCGGCGGGGGAAGGCGCGTACCAGCGGGTACTGGACCACGGCCACCAGGCACGCTTGGCCTTGGGTGCGGGCACGGGGGCGGAACTAGGGACAAAAGTCGCCGAGGCCGCCAACGATGGCTCGACTGGCACTAAGACCTTCCGCTTGACGACCTTCATCCGAATGATGGCCGGAGCCGGCGGTGGAGCATCCACGACCGGCTTCGCCTCGTGTTCCAAAATGAACCTCACCAGTTCCTCCTAGATCGAATGTCGCCTCAGAAAGGCCAGGCCTTCGGCACTGGTATCGAAGCGGGTGCGGCTAAGGTAGATTTTCACGACGACAAAGGAGTCTGAGAACCCGGCTTCGGACAAGAGAACCACGCCCTCGTTGGGCAAGAGGTCCGGTGGCAGGCCGGTCTCTGGCCGGGCCTTTACGACAGCCGGAGTATCGTCCGCAAGTACGGCGCATGCGGTGAATACGGCGAAAACGAACAGCTTGGCGATCGATTGCACGAATAGAGGACCTTCTTCCTAAACAACGTATCGGCCGGGAATCCGCAAGGTTCCAGTCAAGGTAACGCAAATTCCGGCGCGGCCGATATGAATGGCGATGAGGCTTCGATGAGAAGAGGCATTTTGGCTTTCACCCTGCTATTTGCGCTCGGCCTGATTCGCGTGTCGGCACAACATCCGCAACTGCGCCATTTTCTATTGAACCGGGATATCCTGGCGCTGGCGAGCGCGGGCTTCGATGAACAGACCATCGTCAACACCATTCTTGCCAAGCCAAGCCGTTTCGATACGGCCGCGGACGCGCTGGCTTCGCTTGCCGCGCAAGGCCTTTCGCAACGCATCGTGCAAGCGATGCTGGTGGCGAAGGCGTGTGGCTCTCCCGCGGACCTGGGGGGCGGGCGGCCCGCTCCGTGCCGCCCGGAACCGGAAGCCCGCCGCCCACAGACAGGCGCCAGCGGGTCCCGTCAATTGCCGCGGGCTGCCATGGGGGAGGACTATCGCACGCCGATCGACATCCATCTGGATCGCCGCTGCCTACTCGGAGACGTGTCTCTGTCGCTGGCAGGCGGGGCACTGCCCAAGGGCCTCCAGTTGACAATGTCCGGTTTGGCGGGAGTCCCACGGGAAATGGGCCTATTCCATTTCGTGGTCCTCGCCAGGAACGTTTGCACCGCTGTGCCGGTCTCCTTACAACTGCTGGTGACGGGCAAGCCCATCCTCGAAGCCGCGCCCGATGAGATCGCATTTTCCTGCCCTTCCCCAGCCCAGTCTCCCGCCCCAAGAACCATTCTGGTTTCGAGCACGTGGCCGAATCTGACCTATGCCGTGGAGAAGCGCAACGCCGACTGGCTGCGCGTTACGCAGGCTCGCGGGGTGACGCCTGGTCTCGATTCCGCCATCACCGGAGACGTCGTCACGCTTTCAGTGGATCCGTCCAAGCTCAAACCAGGAGTGTATCGCGGCTCGGTCCACTTCTCAACCTGGGATGGGGCAAACTCTCCGGATGTTCCGGTGGTACTCGTCGTCGGATCGCAGCTATAAGAAGCTACCGGCGTTCTTTTACGAGACGCGAAGGGCAACCAACCGGTCAGGGACTGGATCAAGGGACTCTCGTCCGAAGATCGCCAGTTTGTCGGCCGGGATGTTCAGAAGGTGGAGTTTGGCTGGCCTATCGGGATGCCGTATTGCCGCAGCCTTGGAAACGGGCTTTGGGAAGTGCGTGGCGACCTAACGGGCGGAAGAATAGCCGGGTAATTTTCTGCGTTGTCCGGGGGCGCATGGTGCTGCTTCACGGCTTCATCAAAAAGACGCAGAAGACGCCGGCCAAGGACATGGACCTGGCTCTCAAACGCATGAAAGTAGTGGAGTAGAAAACATGGCCCAGAAGAAGAAGGGGGAAATAGGCTCGTCTTTCGATGGCTTCCTGGCCGAGGCAGGCATTCTGGAGACGTGCGAAGAACAAGCGCTGAAGCAGATGCTGGCGGACCAGATCAAGGCCGCAATGGAGAAAGACAGTCTTACCAAGTCAGCGATGGCGGAGCGTATGCAGACTAGCAGGCGCGCGCTCGATCGGCTGCTGGACCCCAAGAGTACTGGCGTAACGCTGCATACCATGCAACGCGCCGCCGTCGCTATTGGACGACAACTCCGTTTGGAACTGGTATGAGGGATCCGCAAGGAGCGCTGTGCGGCGCGCTACCAGAGCAACTTCACAGTGCGCGGATTGAGCGCCGTCTGTATGCTATGGCGGCAAACAGCATCAGCGGCAGTGAACATTCGTAGCAGGTTAAATACCATAAAAGGATGTGATTATCCTGCAATAAAAACTCGCGTGCACGCTCCGCAATTGTCACCGCGTTCTCAGATCCAACGTCATAGGGTAGGAACGGTACCCAGATGATCCTCAGCATTTTCCGAATCAGTGCTGGGCTAGAGTGGTTGTAATACGATGAGAGATCCATGTCGGCTGTGCCAGTATCGGTTTTGCGCCTCTCCCGTCAAGCCTGTGGACGAACCGGAACACCGGACTCTTGGATGCGTCCGACCTCGCACAACTGCGACATGCAACCGGGTGACGTCGAGAAGCGAGTTTGAAAGCGCAACGGCACGGCCTGTGGCGCGGCACAGGAACGAAGGCGGGCAAATAGGTTGAAAGCGTCAGACTACATAGCGGCTGCCCTGGATCATTACGGCGTCCGGCACGTATTCGAAGTGTCCGGGGGCATGATTACGCATCTGCTGGACTCAATTCACCGGCAAGGAAAGATCCGTCTGGTGAGCGTCCACCACGAACAGGCCGCGGCGTTTGCCGCGGATGCCGTGGGACGGATGTCCGGCACGCCGGGCGTTGCGATGGCGACCAGTGGCCCGGGCGCCACAAACCTCTTGACTGGCATTGGGAGTTGCTATTACGATTCCTCGCTATTACGGGCCAAGTGAACCGGGAGGAGCGGAAAGGCAACCGCAAGATCCGGCAGTTGGGGTTCCAGGAGACTGACATCGTCGCAATGGCGGGTTCAATCACGAAAGCCGCGTGGCGAGTGAACACCGGCGAGGAACTCCCCGAACTGCTGGCGCGCGCGTTTGCATGTGCGACGGCAGGGCGCCCTGGACCGGTCCTCCTGGATATTCCCATGGATGTTCAACGCCTTGACCTTTCCCGCGACACGGCGTGGGACCTCTCCACCTGCGCCACCGGGAGGATCTGCCCGGACGAAACTGCGGTGCGCGAGGCCCTCGATCTCGTTCGGCGGGCCAACCGGCCGTTGGTGTTGGTGGGGGGAGGAATCCGATCCGCCCGCGCCGTAAAGCAGCTTCGAAACCTGGTCCCCCTGCTTGGCGTTCCGGTGGTTCATTCGCTGATGGCGGTGGATGTGCTCGCTTACGACGCCCCGCTGCGGGTCGGCATGATCGGCAGTTACGGAAACCGCTGGGCCAATACGGCAATGGGTACAAGCGATTGCCTGCTAGTGCTGGGCAGCCGGCTTGACGTGCGCCAAACGGGCGCCGATACCGCAGCGTTCGGTAGCGGGCGCGCAATCGTTCACGTGGATTGCGAACCAGGCGAAATCAACAATCGCGTGGCTGGCTGCAAGGCTGTGGTCTCCACGCTGCCAGAGTTCCTGGAATGCGCAATCCATGCTGCGACGGAGCACCCCTTTCCGGACAGAACCGAATGGTGGTCGGAAATCAGGAGATGGAAGAGCCAATGGCCGGACACGGCCGAACTTGCCGGTGTACCAGGCATCAATCCCAACGTGTTCATGCACCAGCTATCTGCGCAATCGCGCCACGCGGCAGCCTACGTCGTCGACGTAGGACAGCACCAGATGTGGGCGGCACAATCCATCGATGTGCATTTGGAGCAGAGGTTCATCACTTCCGGGGGGATGGGCTCGATGGGTTTTGCCTTGCCCGCGGCCATTGGAGCGGTCTTGAGCACGGGCAGACCCGCCGTCGTGATCGCCGGGGACGCTGGATTCCAATGCAACCTTCAGGAACTGCAAACGGTCGCGAGGAACAGACTACCCATCAAGGTTGTTATTGTGAACAACCTATGCCATGGGATGGTGCGGCAGTTTCAAGAGAGCTACTTCGACGGGCGGTATCAATCCACGTTGTGGGGCTATGACGCGCCTGATTTCTCACGCGTGGCCTGTGGCTATGGTCTGGAGGCTCGCACTATTAAGACCCCGGATCAGATTGATGACGCCCTCCAGTGGCTCTGGCGGAGTCCTCATGAACCGGCTCTACTTCAGGTAATGATTGATACCTACGCGAACACCTATCCCAAGATCGCATTCGGCCGTCCGGTTACAGAGATGGAGCCATTCGTCAAGCCGATCGCAATGGAAAGCACGTAAGAACACGTGGAACCAGTCCTTCACGCTTCCCAATAACCCTACCTCTCGAAAGTCACTATCGCGCGGCCCAGGTGGATTTCGTCACCCGGCTCCAGTCTCGTACCTCGCGTATCCCGATGTACCTCGAGGCTCACCCCGTCGCGCACAATTCGCGTCCCGCAATCGGTGCCTCGTGCGTACCAGCGGTCGTTGAATAGCCGGTGCTCGCCCGTGATGTTGTCGTAGTCGATGTGCGCATGCTCCCGCGAGACGGACCGGTTCACGTCGCTGTCCTCGACAAACGCCAGGTCGTTCCGCCGGCGCATGCCTCCGTTCCGATGCACATCCACTTCGCGCCCGACATACACGCAGGACTTCTCGATGGGCAGTTCCGGCGCATTCGCGCTTCCCATCCGCACTACCAGGCGGGCCGGTTTACCGGACCCAGCCGGGCGCTCCTGCGATCCGGCGGTGACCGTCAGCCACGCCTCG
>JAPKZC010000043.1:0-5256 GCA_026394025.1 Candidatus Solibacter sp. | reverse complement strand
AGCCGGTCGCCACCTCTACCTCCACGCGCAATTGCTCGGGAAACCGTACGGAATCCGCGCGCAGGCTTCCCTGGATCTCGTGCTCCAGGTAGCCTCGGAAGAAGCCGCTCCGGAACACCGCGGCCCGGCTCACCTCCACGCCGCGCATGCTCACACGGACGAGGTCGAACGGAAACACCATCCGCGCGCCCGCGCGATAGGAGTTGCGCCGCACCTCATCCAACACCGCGAACCGGATCTCAGCCAATTCTCGCGGGCTTTCTAAGGGCGCGGTCCGTGCCAGCGGCTTCTCGAACAGCGTCTGGCCCCATTTTTCCAGAAATTCGGTGACGTTCATAGTAATCCCAGCCCCTTGGCCGCCTCCATCACTTCGCGCGCGATCGGCGCCGCGATGCTCCCTCCGTAGCCGCCGTTTTCCACCAGGACCGCAAAGGCCAGCCGCCGTTCCGGCACTCCATCAAAAGGAGCAAACCCCGCGAACCAGGCGTGCGGCAATCCGCGGTCCAGTTGCGCGGTGCCGGTCTTGCCCGCCGTCTCGGCCGCGCTGCCAGCCATGGCGCGGCGCGCCGTGCCCTCGGTCACCACGCGCCGCATCGCACCCGCCAGAAACGCCGCCTGCGGCTCCGTCAGAACATTGAGCGGACCGTCCTGCCGCGGATTGCCATCGCCCGCGATCCAACGGCCTTGCGGCATCCGCCCGCCCGCGGCGATCGTCGCCGCCACCCGCGCCATCTTGAACGGCGTGACCAACACCGGACCCTGCCCGTAGGCCGCAAACGGAAGCGCCTGCCGCAACGCCGCGGCATCGCCCGTCGAGAGCCCGAGTTGTCCCGCCATTTCGGCCAGAGCCTTCGAGCCCACGTCGCGTACCCCTAGCTGTGCGAAGTACGCGTTGCAGGAGACCGTGATGGCGCGCTCCAAATCGAGGGTGCCGTGCGCGCGATCCCCGATATCGTCTTTGATGGCGCGATTCCATCCCGCGATCGTGTTGCCGCAGCGCCCGTCACCCAGCGGGCGGCACTGGTAGGTGCGGTGCGTGAGCCACGGATCGCCGCGCAGCGCCGCCATCGCGGTCACCAGTTTGAATGTCGAACCCGGCGGATACTGCCCGTAACGCGCGCGATCCAGCAGTTCGTCCGGCGTGGGCGCCGCCGCGCGCACTGCCGGCGGACTGGTGGACGGTGCGCTGACCATCGCCAGTACGTCGCCCGTCCCTGCCTCCATCACCACCAGTGCTCCGTTGGCGACTCCCGCCTGTCTCAGGCGGCGTTCCAGAATCTCCTTCGCCCGCACCTGCAACCGGATGTCCACTGTCAGCCGCAGGGAGCGATCGCGCGCCAGTGCGGATGATGCCGGTAGCGGATGAGCGGAGCCAGTTCGCCATACTCGTACCCCTGCAGCCGCCGATTGGCATCGTGCTCCACCAGGGACGCGTTGCTCGCTTGAAAATTCTCGCCGGTACGCAAATCGCCGGTGAGGTGGACGGTCGCCGCGCCGAAGGGGTAGTGACGGCTGTCGAATCGGCTGTCTGCCATCTCCAGCGAAACGCCGAGTGCGCGGTAGGCGTCGCGATGCCGCTCCAGTTCCTGCCAGTTACTGGTCCCGAGCGGCACGCCGTTGCGGTCGTAGATGGTCCCGCGGGGGATCTCGCGTGCCAGAGAGTTGATCCGCGGGTTGTGCTGCGGACGCTTGACGTTGTCTTCTTCGAACGCGCGTGCATCCCGCGCCAGGTAGTCGGAATCGCGCAGTACCTGGTAGCGTAGCGCGAACCCCCGCAGGATTATCCCGGCCCCTGCCAGCACCAGCTTCAGACGGCCCAAAGGCGCTCGCAGTTCTTCCGGCTGTGTTGCCTTCTCCGCGTTGCCGATACCCGCCAGCAACGCAAACACCAGGAAGTTCGCCACCATCGCGGAGTTTCCCGAACTGAGAAACGGCGATGCCACGCCCGAAAGCGGCAGCGCTCCCAGCACCCCGGCGGTGATGAGCAGCATCTCGCAGGCGATGAGCATGGACAGTCCGGTCCCGAGGAAGAACCCATAGGTGGTGTCCGCGCGTTGGCCCGCCCGCAGACCCCGCCAGATCAATAAGCCGAACAGCCCAAACACCGCGACCACGCCGGCAAAACCCCACTCTTCGCCCAGGGCCGGGAGCACGAGGTCCGTGTTCCCCGCTGGAATCACGCCCGGGTCGCCCCATCCCGGGCCACTGCCTGTCGCGCCGCCGGTCGCAAACGCCCAAAGCGCGTGCGCCAGTTGGTCGCCGCCGTGTACGTCGTTATCCCAGGGGGACAGCCACATATCGATGCGCTGCTTCACGGTGTGCGGTGTCCCCGCGCGATAACCCGTCGCGACGGCCGCTACCATCAGGGTCAGTGCGGCGATCGCCAGCGCGGGACGCCCACGTGCCACCGTGAACACCGCCAGAAACACGAACAGCGTGACCAGTGCCGGTCCCAGATCCTTCAGTACGAAAAAAAACACCAGCGAGATCCCCGTTGCCGCTAGCACCGGAACCACGTGCTCCGTGCGTGCCACGCGCCCGCCCGGCACTTGCCCGTCGCGTAGATCCCGCAGCCGCTCCCAGTTGCGCGCGAAGTAGCCCGCCAGAAACATCACCAGCAGGATTTTGATCGGCTCAACCGGCTGGAACATGCCGAGATTCACTTTGGCGTCGTTGCCCGCCGGTCCGCGCCCGAACGCCATCAGCAGACCGAACAACCCCAGCGCCGCGAACAGCGGCGTATAGCACCCACCCGAAAGGCGGCGGTAATTGAAAATCTGGAACGCGGGCAGCGCGAGCAACAGCGAACCCAGGAAAACGCCGATCGCGAACTTGTGGAACTCCAGCGTGTCCCGTAGCGGATCGCGCATGCTCAACATCAGCAGGAAACCGAACCCGGTAAGCAACTGCAATGCGGGCAGAAACGCCGCATCGCCCCGAAACCGCCTCAATCGCCAGATCAGTGCCACCACATAGAATCCCGCGAAGTAGAGCAGCGCCGACCGCACCAGTTGTGCGCGAAATTGCTCGGGGCTGCGCACGGCGATGAGTGGCTTGACCCGCGCAAACTGCCCCCGCGGAATCACCGCCGTCAACGCGCCCGTGTGGCGCAGCGGCCGCGTGCGCTCGAGGTAGCTGTAAATCTGCCGCGCCAGTTCCGCGCGATTTGGGAAGAACTCCAGCACCGGCAACAACTCATCCGGCGAGGCAACCGTGTTCAGATTCAGCACCGGTCCCCCGGACATCCGCTGCACCTTCGCCTGGTAAACAAACCACAGGCCGGTAGTGACCAATAGCGACGCCGTAGCCAGCCACGCCATACTCACAGGGGTTCTGTGACGCGGGACGCGGACCATCACAGGCACCGTGCCCGCCGCCGTCCAACTGCGTGTCACCGCCATCGGTTCAACCTCCGCGTGCGCAACTTGCGCGGCGCCGATGCGTGGATCTGGTCCAATTCCCGTAAATGCCAGTCGGCTTCGTCGAAGCCGGGAATGCGCCGGTAGAAGCCACGCGCCACGTCGGCATCGCGCTTTGCCCGCCGCCAATCGCGCGCCAGCTCCTGGTGCGCCCGAATCCGGTAGACGTCGCCCTGCTGCTCGACTTCGCGGTGTCCGAGCACCGCGCCGAGCCGTTCCGCCGCCGAAAACTCCGCCACCGCCTTCTCGGGATCGGGCACAGCCCCGCCGCGGCGTTCTCCGAATACTGCGTTCCGTTCAGACGCTCGAGCGTTGCGTATCCCCGAGCCAGGGCCAGCTTCGCGACGGTGCGGTCTTCGACTGCGCCGAGTTGCACGGCGCGCTCCAGGCAGATTTCCGCCTTTTGCCAATCGAACGCGTACAGCCACGGGTTGGTGCTCGTGCGGTACGCATCCAGAATCCGGTCTGCCGCCGCCACGTACCACTGCGCCAGGTTCTCCTCCGGCGGCGATTTCACCACGGGCGGGACCGCCGCGCTCGCGCGCGCCTGCCACACCTGCCACCCGAGGGTGCCCCCGATCCAAAGCAGCATCCCGGTTGCGAAGTATCCCGCCGCTCCCAACACCTGCAGGCTGCGGCTATGCTTGCGCCGCGCCGTTCGCGTCACACGGCGCAGCGCGTCGCGCGCCGCCTCCAGGGTCGCGTTCGGATTCCACCTCGGCCGCCGCTCCGTCTCCGCCTGAGTCGGCTTCCGCTCCAGGAAGAGCTGCAGGTCCGCGCGGAACTCGCCCGCTGACCGGTACCGCTGGCGCCCGTCCGGCGCCAGCGCCTTCATGATGATAGCCCGCAATCCCGCCGGGCACGCCGCCGGCAGCGCCCGCGGCGGCCTCTTCGACCGGATCCACCCCTCCAGCCTACGCGTATCTTCGGCCTGGTAGGGCGGCACACCGGACAACATTTCGTAGAGCGTCGCGCCCAACGCCCACAAATCGGACTGCGGATTCACCTCGGCCCGCGTCAGTCGCTCCGGTGAACAGTAGCTCGGGCTACCGAACTCGTGACCTGTCGCGTCGCAGTCCGCGCGCAGCGTTTTGGCGATCCCGAAATCCAGCAGTCGCACCGTGTCGCTGGGACCCAGGTGGATGTTCGAGGGCTTGATGTCCCCATGCACCACAGACGATTCCGCCGAGTGAAACTTCGCCAGTTGCTCACAAATCTCGAGCGCGATCACCCCGGCTCGGCACGGATCCAGCACCCGGTCCGCCGCCAGCACGTCCGCCACGGTGCGTCCCTCGACGAACTGCATTGCGACGAAGAAGTAGCCGTCTAAATCGCCGTACTCGTAGATCTCCACCATCCTCGGGTCGCTGGTGTGCAGGTCCTTCTGGATCGCCGCCCCGCGCCGCTCCGCCTCCATGGCCAGCCGCGTGACGCGATCGTCACTGTGCGAGATCAATTTCAGCGCGACCTTGCGGTGTTCCACCGTGTCCATCGCCAGGTACACGTCCGTCATGCTCTTCCCGAGGCGGCGAATGATCTCGTAACGTCCGATCCGAACGGGTGTGTTCATCAGTTTATCCTCGTCTGCGCAGCTCGCGCACCACCATCCACCACCAGGAATGCATCGCGCTCCGGGTCGACCCAGGCCGGTATCGGTGACGGCTCCGCAATCCAGCGCAAGCTCAGTCATGGCGCACTTCGAAGGACAGGCTCACCATTTCCGCCAGCGATAGTTCCGCGCGTTCCGGCATCGGGACCTCGACATTCCCTGCGATGCGCCGGCCGTTCAGCCACGTTCCGTTCCGGCTCAGGTCCGTGATCTTGAATTCACCGTTTC
>JAPKZC010000742.1 GCA_026394025.1 Candidatus Solibacter sp. | reverse complement strand
GTCCACCTGAAACTTCTGGTGCAATGCGACGCCGGCTATCTGAAAGCCGCTCTCACCGCGTCCCACGCCGAACCCGTGGTCGAAGGCACGCTAGACGCCTCCCCGGGGCGCGATCACGATATCCTGTTGAACGTGAGAGCGCTCGCCGACCCCGTCGAACTCCAGTTCATCATCGAGCGTGAGTTCGCGGCGCTTCCCGCCAGCCTGGTCTGGCAGCATGTGCAATCGTTCCGCCCCGCCACCCCTGTGCCCTATCACAAAACTTCGTAGGCAGCTGTTGGTCGGTTACGGCCGAATTGATGGCGTAACGTTTTGCCGCCTCCTTCTACCGGAACAGTGCCTCAACCCCTCGTTGAATCGCCGCGGCCCCCGCCACGCCGGCCGCCGCCGATACAAACGCCGGCTGTGCCCCGCGCCGCTTCCATTCCTCGTGCACCGCGTGAAAGCCCAGATAGAATAGCCACCCCGCCGCGATCCCCATCGGATAGGTGATCCATTCCGAACCAAGGTGCGGCCCCATCGCCAGGCCCAACCCGCCACCCGCCAGGGTCGACCCTTCCGCCAGTATCGCCCACCCCAGCGCCACCTTCCGCGACCCTACCGCGGCCCGCAGAATCCCGCCCAGCGCGATCCCTTCCGGGAGTTTGTGCAGTGCCACGGCCAACGGCACCGCCACCCGCAACCCCAGCGGCACTGCCAGTTGCACCGTCGCCACGCTCCACCCATCCAGGAAACTGTGCACCGTGGCAGCCACAATCAACGGTACTGCGAACCCGTGTAACTCGGTGGAACATGCATTGTGGTCGTGATCGTGCGCGCAGGTCGGGCACACCCGGTAGACGAATCGATTGACCAGCAGCAGTGCACTGTACCCCGCCGCAAACAACAGCATGCTGATCGGCCAACCGATCTCGATCGCCAGTTCCGGCACCAGTCCGAACAGCGCTACCCCCAGCAGGATTCCCGCGCTGAATGGCACCACCGCGCGCGCCTGTCGCCGCAACCCGGTCAGCCAGATCCCGAGCACGGCGCCCAGCAATCCCACAAAAGTAGCCAGAGCTGGCGCGGTAATACCCATGATCAGCATCTACTGTAACAGTCAGAACCGCCGCCGGCCCTCCATCCCAGCTTCAAGCGAAGCGACTCAACCCATCTGGTCGCCGCACATCTCCAGCACTTCGATGGCTTCAAGGCACCCCTGGGCGACGCTGTTGGTGGAGAGCGACATCACGTCTTCGACGGGCGTCACCACGTCCGGGCCTTTCCACTGCGCGCCCGCCATGCGCGGAATGCGCACGCCGCTCCAGGCTTTCTTTGCGTAGGCCGCGTTCTTCGTGAGCGTGTAGAGATAGCCGGACAGCCTGCCGGGCCGCGCATACTGGCCGTCCGCGCCCTCCGTGCCGGTCGCCTTGTCGCGTTCAATGACGTCGCGGCGCGCGGTGTGCAGGCGGCAATACTGGTCCCACGCCTTTTTCCATCCGGTGTGGTCGATCAACGTGTTCAACTCAAACACGACTTCGCCGCCACCCATGATCGTCGCCAGGTTGTAGGTACCCACCTGTTCTTGCAGAGGGTACAGCTTGCCGGTTTTAGGATCGTACCCGTAGAGCTGGTCGGGTCCGGTCAGAAAGCCGAAGGGCATGGCGGCGATGGAATCCATCCCGGCGACGATCTTGTCGCGCCATTTGGTATCGCCGGTGCGCTCCCATTCCGTCATCCAGTTGCCGGCGAAGGCCAGCCAATCGGGACCGCCGCGCACGCGCCCCGGATAGGGCAGCGGCCTGGTCAACGGTGACGCAATGCGCATGGGGTCGATCTCGGTGGCCTTGTAATCGGAATCCACCACCTCGCGCATCAGGTCGCCGGTGCGTTCGTCGGTGGTCAGGTAGTAATGAAAGCGGCGATAGGCGGCCTGGCTGATGCGCGCTTCCTTGGCGCCGCAGCCCCAGTGGCGCACATTGTGGCGCGAACCGAGCATGGCGAAGCGGCCCAGGTGGTAAGTATCCACCTCGCCGGTGTGGCGTGTCATGGCCTCGGCCATGCGGAAGGCGTTCCAGAAGCCGTACCAGTGGCGCTGCTCCACCTCCTTGTGATAGAAAGCGAACGCCGCATCGAGTTGATCTTCGATGGCTTTCTTCGCCGCAGTGGACCGGTCGGGCAGGCTCCAGATGCCGAACACCTTGGCGGCGTGCACATACTCGGGCGGCGCCATCAACAGCGGCGGCTGTTGCGCGAGACTCGCGTGCACGGCGGTCTCCGCCTTGGCGGGCACGGCGCCCGTCGGGAACAGCGTCATCTCGCTGGTGCGCGCCACGCCGTGCGGCGTGCTGAAGCCCGGCTGCACGTCTTCGTAACTGGAATCCAGATCGTGCGCGCGGGTATCGTAATGCCGCAGGTCCATGGCGGGCGCCTCGGGCGACCACAGCCAGACGCGCAGTTCGGCTGCCGCCGTCGTGGCCTTGCGCACTTCGAGCGATGCCGGGAACGACTGCCAGAAGTTCTTAACCCCCACGGCGAGGCCTCCCGATACATCGCCGGCGAAAACGAGGCCGCTCGAACGGCGTCCGGCGATTGCGTCCAGCCAGCAGCTTTCCGGATTGGTGCGCTTCTGGATCGTGAAGCCATCGGCGGTGGTCTGTGCGAGCTTGAAATCGTCCCACACCACCCAATCGGCGATGAGCTTCTGCCCGGCCGCGTTGAACGTCTCCTTGTTGGCGATGCGCTTGCCCGCGACTTCGCCCAGGCGCGCTTTCTCAATCGCGCGATCGACGGCCGAGGACACCCTGTTGCCGGGCACGTCTTTCAGCGCCGCAACGTAGCGCAGGTAGCGGCGGACCGTCATCTCCGGGTACACCGGAGGGTTCTCCGGCAGGTAGCCGATTAGCCGCTTGGCCTTGATGGGGTTGTCGTACAGATCGAAACCGC
>JAPKZC010000503.1 GCA_026394025.1 Candidatus Solibacter sp. | reverse complement strand
TTCCAACTGTCCTGCGCGTATGCCTCGATTTGAGTATAGGCGACATTATAGACCGTCCTGGTGCCTTCCTGCTCGACTGCACGTTGCCGAGCAGTGCATTGGCGAACCCATTGCCCGTATCGTTAAGGGAATCCCCGGTAGTGGAAGCGCCGAAGTTGTAATCTCCATTGTAGAACGCCCCGATGCCCTGGTGCTTCAACGTGCGCTCGATGTATACGCCGAACTTGAAGCTGTGGCTGCCGCGCACGTGGCTGACGCTATCGTTGATCGTGAAGGTGTCGCCATAGGCCGTCCTGGGCTCTTGATCGGCGGTCCCGGCCTGGCCCTCAGCAGGAGCGGTGCTCGGGAGTTGACCGCCGGCAAATGAAACTCGCGGAATGTATTCCTGGAAGAAGGCCGGGGCTGAGCTGGCCTGCTTTTGCAGCGACGCCGTATCGTACCAATGCGGCGGGTTACCCATCCTGTCCCGCGATATCTGCGTCGGGTCCTTCCACGTCCAGAGCCATTGAGTATGACTAATACCCACATTCAGCTCATTGACCGTAGCCGGGCTGATCGTGTACGTGAGACCGATCGCAGTGTTACGGCCTGAGTAGTCAAGGCCCTGAAACCAATTGCTCCTCTGTCCCTGTCCGTCCGCGACCTGGAAATTGCTCTGCGTACCCATGTAGCTGGTCCCAGCCAGCAGATCCTGGAAATCATAGTCATGCCCGTAACGCACAAAGACGGTGAGATTCGACTCCAGGTTGGCGTCAAAGCGAATATGGTCATTGCGCCGCGGATGAGTAGGCGTGGCGGTATTGCGGTAGTTCTGATCGTACAGGTGCAGCGGGTCGGTTGAGACGTAGTTGGGCAGCGGGAAGAAGTTCAGAATCGCCAGGCCCGACGAGCTGATGCGGGCGGGATCGATCTTGTTTCCTGGGAACGGCAGGTTGTTGTTGAGGGGATCCTTAATCACGAGCAGCTTGCCGTTGGCGTCGGTACTGGAGGAGAAGTCGCCCGCTCTTTCAGCGGCGGTCGGCATATTGAAGTAGTGGTCACCGTGTTTGCCTTCAGGCGGGTATACTCTTGGGACCAGAAGAAGAAGAGCTTGTTCTTGCTCGTGTTGAACTTGCCCGGAATGTACACGGGACCGCCGATTGAGTAGCCGGGAATGTTGTACCGGTAGAACGGCCTCGAGACGCCGTTTCGGTTGTTGAAGAAGGAGTTGGCGTTAAACTGCTCATGGCGGTGAGACCACCAGCCGCTCCCATGGAACCCCTGGCTGCCGCCCTTGGTTATCACGCTGATCGTGCCGCCGGCGTTGCGCCCGTACTCCGCCTGGTAATTCGCCGCCAGCACACGAATCTCGGCTACCGAGTCCATGTTCGGCTCATACATCGTGCCATCGCCGTTTCCGGCGTCGATGACCATGGCCCCGTCGAACGTAATGTTCTTGTTGCCACCCCCGTTGATGGTGACCCCCTGGAAGGCAGTGACGCTGGCGATATCGCCGCCGCCGGCGTTGACGACGCCGGGCATCGTCTGCAACATTCCGGCGATGTCACGCCCTTTCAGCGGAATCGACGCCAACTGGCTTTCGCTGACCAGATAGCCCTTTTCGGCGGAGGACGTTTGCACCGGGGTGGCTTGCGCGGTGACCGTCAGTTCCTCGCTCACGGCGCCCACTTCCAACTGGATTCGACCCAGGTCGCGCGTGTCGCTTGAAGCCAGGTTGATGTCCTTTTGAGAGTACTTCTTGAATCCCGGAGCGGTTGTAGTAACGGTGTACAGCCCGGGTAGAAGGTTGTTGAATCGGAAGAGCCCTTCCTGGTTCGTCGATCCGGTACGCACGGCTCCTGTCGACGCCGTCACCTGTATTTCGGCATTGGCAACCGCGGCGCCCGACGAGTCCACAACAGTCCCGACAATGTTGCTGGATGTCACCTGAGCGAACGAGGCTCCGGCGAGGAACGCGAGAAGAGTGATAAACGAGACTAGGGTTTTGCGCGACACTGCGAAACTCCTTTTTCTTCTTTGGACTTGTCACTGGACCGGACAAACAGACCTGAAACCATTCGATCCCTGGCGCCTGACTGTTTGTAAGCCCTTTCATCCGGTCTGGCAAGGTGGTATGCGGTATGGAGGCCGGGCAGGACGACGCATCATGCGGTACGGGGCGCGTATGATGCTGCCCGATTGACGGGCGAATCGTGATAATATCGGCGCGAAGCCATTGCGTGGCGGCGCCTGCCGCCGAACCCTCTATGGGATCCGACCACTCTCCATCCATCGATTGGCTGCCGGCGACCGACGAAGAGCGGACGGCGGTTCTGGAGCAAATGGAGCGTATCCTTGCCAGCCCGGGGTTCCGTGCCAGCAAGAAGTATCCAGCACTGCTGCGCAGTATCGTCGAGTTGACCCTCGCCGGAAAAATCGACCACTTGAAGGAGAGGTCTCTTGGTGTCGCCGTGTTCGGCCCGAACCGGACTACGATACGAGCGCGGACCCGGTGGTACGTGTGGTGGTG
>JAPKZC010000882.1 GCA_026394025.1 Candidatus Solibacter sp. | reverse complement strand
CCCCGGTGCGCACCGGAGTAGGCTCCGCCCTCCTGGCGGTGTCGTTGCTGGCGGGCACGGGCACAGTTGCACCGCCGCCGAGCCGCACGGGAACGGGGTCGATCTCGTTCCTGCGGTCGGCGACGGCAGCTACAGGCACGCCCGCGTTGCCGCCCAACCGCACCGGAACGGGCGCCATCGCATTCCAGCATGCCGGCCTGGTCGGAACTGGAACCGCAGCGGTTCCACCCAACCGCACCGGGACGGGCGCGATTTCGTTACTGCATCCGTCGCTGGCAGCGGCAGGTACGCGGACGCTGCCACCCGGGCGTACCGGAACGGGCGCAATCGCGTTCCAGCATCCAGACTTGGCGGGTGTTGGTCTTGGCAGGCTCATCCCGCTTGCCGCGTCACGCACGTGCACCGTGCCGGCAGAGCGCCGCGCTTTCTCCGTGCCCAGGGAGACTCGCAGTTGTGACGTGCCCCTGGAGATAAGGAGCTTCCCGGTATGGCCTACGAAGTAAAGAAAGACCCGAACGCCGATCTGGACTACGGCTTCGATTGGACGGCCTGGCTCGGTGCCACGGACACGATCACCGAGAGCACCTGGGTGGTTCCGTCAACCAGCGGACTCACCACGCACAGCCCGTCGATCTCGACAAACGGTAGGGTCACCACCGTGTGGATCAAAGCCGGGAACGTTGGCGCTGTGTATTCCGCGACGAACCACATCAAGACCGCCGCGGGACGCGAAGACGAGCGATCACTGCGGGTGACGGTTGTCGAGCGATAGGCGATCACGGCGACGATCTGGGTCGCGCGCTTGTGTGGGCAGATTGCCGGTTTGGCTTCGGTCAATGCCGGCACGAAAACGAAGTTTCTGAAGTCCCGCACGGCGAGCATCCGGGCTTTGCGCCCCAGGACGACCGCCCGATCACCCGCTTCTGGAAAATCGCCCCGCCCACAACTCTTTACCCCGAAAGCGCTTAGCCTCAATTGCACTTTGGGGACAGGAACCAGGAAAAGGGCGACTCCCAATTCTTCAATCAGATCAGAACTTGCCCAGAACTTGCGGGGGCAGCAATGGCAACACGCTATTGTGCTACCGTTTACGCAGCGGGGTTTGTAGTGTATTCAGAATCGCTGGGAAGTCTACTTGACCCGAGGCGCGCTGCGGCTGGCGGGGCGGATCAGGAGTGCCAGTTCTGGTCGCGGCCGGACGGCCATCTCTTTATCCAGCATTTTCGTCCGTCCGCGCCAGTGTCCTACGAGCCGCACACGCATTCGGAATACAACATCGTGATCTGCCTCGGCGGCGCGGTCTCGAAGACGCAGATGGGATCTACCCACGTCATCGAAGCGGGCGAGGCGATGATGGGCAACTTCGGCGTGGAACACGCCAGCGGCTACCTGACGGACAACAAGGGCTGCGACGTCGTGTGTCTGACCCTGGACCGGCGTCTTCTGAGTTGCCTGGTGGATGATGCGGGCCTGCCGGCTCCGAACGGCGCGCGCAACCCGGTTTTCCTGGGAAAACTCCGGTCGCAGGTATTGCACACCTGCGCTGTGGACATGGCTCAGGAACTCCAGCGCCGCGAACTTGGCCATACCATCGTTCTGGAAGGGCTGGCCATGCGGATGATCGTGGAGACGTTGCGTGCCTGGCCTCGCATACACGTGGAGCATTGCGATGTGGACCTGACGCCGCGCCTGCCGAGGCACGACTTTATCCGCGCCTACGAGTTCATGCGTTGGTGCCGTAAGGACGATTTCCGGCTGAAGAACCTGTGCCGCTTTCTTGGTAGCAGCGAAGAACGTTTCACCCGCCTGTTTCGCGCCGCCACCAATGCGAGCCCGGCCCATTTCTACAACCGGATGCTGCTCGAGCGCGGCCGTACGCTGCTCGAAGACCGCAGGCTGTCGGTCAAAGAGATCAGTTATCAACTGGGCTTCAAGACCAGTAGCCATTTTGTGGCAGCCTTCGGAAAGCAGTTCGGCTCCACGCCGCTGAATTATCGGAGCGGCCGGGACCCGATCCCTGCCGACCTGACGAACCTCGAGTAGCGGCTCTTCAAATACCCCCTGTCGCGCCCTAAGTCCGGCGGAAAACGGACATCGATTTCGGTTGAGCGCGACCGCCCATCCGCGTGATTCTAGGATGGGAGAGCAAAACCATGCCTTCAGTTCCGATGCAGGTCATCTTGAAAGATGCGTTTGAAAAACGCTATGGAGTTGGGGCGTTCAACATTGTCAACGATTTGACCATGGACGCGGTTCTAGCCGCCGCAGTCGAGACCCGCTCGCCAGTGATCGTCCAAGTCTCACTGAAGACGGTGAAACAGATGGGCGCGCGCCTGCTTGCGCTGATGTTTGAGGAGATGGCTCGGCGCGTGCAGGTGCCCGCCGCCCTGCACCTGGACCACTGTCCGGACCGGCAGGTAATTCAGGACTGCGTTGAGGCGGGCTGGAGTTCCGTGCTATTCGATGCCTCAAAACTGACCTTCGAGGACAATCTGGCGCAGACCAAAGAAGTGGTCGCGCTAGCGCATCGCCACGGCGTGGCGGTGGAGGGCGAACTGGAGGCCATCAAAGGGGTGGAGGACGGTATCGGCAGCGAAAACGGCGGAGCTGTGGTCGCGCTGGACAAAGCTCTCCAATTCGTTCGCGAAACTGGAATCGACAGCTTCGCACCGGCGATCGGCACGGCACACGGGGTATACAAAGGCACTCCGAAGATCAACTTCGAGCGCGTGTCGGAGATCGTGGAGGCTGAACCGGTCCCCCTGGTGATTCACGGCGGCACGGGCTTGAGCGATGAGGTGTTCCACGAACTGATTCGCCGTGGTGCGGTGAAGACCAACATCTCGACGCAGCTGAAGATCACAATGGCCGACAGCTTCCGTGCCTATCTGAACGAGCGGCCAAAAGAGTACGACCCGCTCAAACTACTGAATGCCGTGAAGAAGGACGTACAGGCGATGGCCGCCGGTTACATGCGCGTCTTTGGTAGCGCGGGGAGGGCGTCGTGAGCCGTGCCCTGATTTTCGACTGTGACGGCGTGCTCGGCGACACTGAGCAGCACGGGCATCTGCCGGCGTTCAACCAGATGTGGCGCGAACTCGGCGTGCCATGGGAATGGTCGGTGGAAGAGTATGGGCGGAAACTCAAGATCGGCGGCGGTAAAGAGCGCATGAGCAGCCTTTTCGCCGAGCCGGAGTTCCTGAAAGCCTTCACGCCGCCTGAGAGCGAGCCGGAACGACGAGACATGATCGGCCTATGGCACAAGCGCAAGAGCGAGATCTACAAGGAGCTTGTCAATTCCGGCAAGATCCCTCCACGCCCCGGCGTGAAGCGGCTGGCCGAAGAGGCGTTGGGGCGAGGCTGGATCCTGGCGGTGGCCTCCACGTCGGCGCTGGCCTCGGTCGAAGCCGTCTTGCGTCGTGCGATGGGAACCGATACAGCAGGACGTTTCGCGCTGATTCTAGCCGGCGATGTAGTCAAGGCGAAAAAGCCCGCGCCCGATATTTACTTACTGGCTGCGGACCGTCTGGCTGTGGCGGCGGCGGAGTGCGTGGTAGTGGAAGACTCAAACAATGGTGTAGTGGCCGCCGTATCGGCCGGGATGAAGTGTGTCGTAACGGTGAGTGGCTACACTCGCGAGGAGGATTTCTCACAGGCCGACATTGTGTTGACTTGTCTCGGAGATCCCGAAGGGGAGGTCGCACAGGTGCTGGCAAACCGTTCGGCGGCGCGGCCCGGTGCCTACTTCTCGGCCAACGACTTGGATCGCCTGTTGGAACGCTGAGGCTCGGACGATGCGACTCCTCATTCAGGCAGCGGTTCTCTTGCTTGCACCGGGACTGAGCGCGCAGCCGCAACCGGTAGCGGATTGGCAACTCCTGCCGGATTACCGTTTGCCGATGGCTGCCGGTAATCATCCAGGACCGGGAATTCCGTTGCCCTACGATGCTTCGGATGTTTCCGCGGGACTGCCGCCGCTATACATGAAGGGTGAGCCGGCGGCGCAGACGTGGGAGCCCCGGCTGGACAGCAGAGTGCTGGCGGGGCGGCAGTTCGCGCTCGAGATCCTGGTTCACGATCACTCCGACCTGCCCGTCGGTGCGGGTGCGTTCCTTCGAAGGTCTATCGCTATGGCGCCGTGTCGTGGATGGCATTTCCGGCCGGGCGGCCCGCCGTCAAAGTCGAGAAGAAGACCGAGTGGAGATCGGCATTTGACCGGTACTGGCGACACGTTGTGCTCTCCGTGGTCGACGGGCGGGCGACGCTTTGGTACAACGGCGAATCAGTGGGCCAGGCCGAAATGCCAAAGATCGAGACGGCGGGTGCGTCCCGGCTGGCTCTTGCCTCGTTCACACGTGCTGAGCCGCTGATGAAGCTCGAAGACCTTATTCACCGTGTGCGGGTCTATGATCGCGCGCTGGAAGCGTCCGCCGTTCGCGCTCGCTTCGAAGAACTGAGCAGCGGGGTCCATCGCGGACTGGTTTACCCCGGGACGTTCCACTTCAATGCCGGCCCGATCATCTCGCATGTCACCACCGGCTCGGCCACACTGGTATTCGAAACCGATCGCCCGACCACCGCTGTGGTCGAGTACGGCTCCCGCTTGCCGGGCGATCGCAAGAAGGTGGACGCCGACCCGCGGACCATTCACCAAGTACAACTGACGGCACTGGCTCCCGCGTCGCTTTACTACTACCGCGTGACGGTACGGGATACGGAAGGGAAAGAAATCACATCCGGCGATCTGACCCTGCGCACGGCCTCGCCCCGTGGGGAGCCAATCACCTTCGCCGTACTGGGCGATACGGAAGCGCGTCCCCACGTCAACGACCGGATCGCCAAACTCATCTGGGACCAGCGGCCGCACTTCGCGATCAACCTGGGAGATCTCACCGACGGCGGAACAAAGTCCCGTAAACCGGACTGGAACCTGGAATATTTTCTGGCATTCACGCAATTGCACAGCCGCGTCCCGGTGTTTGCCGTGCCGGGCAACGGGGAGTGGGGAGACCGGGAACTGTACTGGTATCAGCAGTACATGGCAGCACCGGTCGATCAGGGAAACGCCCCGGGCTACTATGCGTTCAGCTTCGGCGATGCTGATTTTTTCATGCTCGACTCCAACCCGCGCGAAACGGACTTCAAGCCAGGCGGCGCACAGTACCAGTGGCTGGAGCAGCAACTCTCGCGCTCAACCGCCCGCTGGAAATTCGTCTGTCATCACCACCCGGTCTACACCAGTTCCGCGCGCGGTTCTTTCTCCGGCAAAACGGCCCCGCCGGTGGACGAAGCGGCACTGCCGGTCACCGCGCTTTATGATCGGTACGGCGTGGACATGGCTTTCGCCGGGCACATTCACCATTACGAGCGAAGTTATCCGGTGAAAGCCGGCCGACTCGGTCCCGACGGCGTAGTGTACGTAACTTCGGGAGGCGGGGGCGGGAATCTACAGGACTTTACGCCCGTCCGCTCGTGGTTCACGGCCATGAGCCATCGGGGCTATCACTATTGCACCATCTCGATTGACGGCGGCAGGCTGGAATTGCGCATGTACGACAGCGAAGGAAGCCTGCGCGACCGACTGGAATTGCGCAAGCAGGAGCCAGGTCATGAAGATTGAATTGCCGGGATGTGGCGCGGGAGGCAGATCGTGAAACGGAAGATATGGTGGATACGAGGGCTGTTTGTGATTGTGGGAGCGGTGCTGTGCGCCCAGATCCCAGCCGATCCGGAGCCCCGCTGGTGGCGCGGGAACCTGCACACCCACACGCTCTGGTCGGATGGTGATGGTTTCCCGGAGATGGCAATCGACTGGTATCGCGAGAACGGCTATCAGTTTCTCGCACTGTCCGACCACAACGTCCTCAGCCAGGGGCAGAAGTGGATGCCGGTGAAGGAAGTGACGGCGAAAGCCAAGGCGGACGCGTATGGACGGTATCTTGCGCGTTTCGGCCCGCGCTGGGTGGAAACGCGTGGTTCGGAAGCGGCGGGAACGTTGGCGGTGCGGCTGAAGCCGTTCGACGAATATCGCGCCTTGATGGAGGAACGTGGGCGCTTCCTCCTGGTTCCGGCCGAGGAACTCACGGGCGGCGCGGCCAACGGCCGGACTCTCCACATGAACGCGCTCAACGTAGCGGAAGTGATCCCGCCGCAGGCCGGGGCGACCATTCGCGACGCCATCGCCCAGAATCTCTGGGCCGTGCAGGAATCCGCCAAACGCACGGGACGCGAAGTGATGGTGCATGTCAACCACCCCAACTACAAGTGGGGCGTGACCGCCGAAGACCTGGCCGCGATTGTGGATGAGCGGTTCTTTGAAGTGTGGAACGGCGTCGATGACGACAACGATCCTGGCGATGAGAGGCGCCCATCCACCGATGAGATTTGGGATATTGCCAATACCATTCGCATTGCCGGCATGAATGCGCCCCCGCTCTACGCGGTGGCCACCGACGATGCGCACAACTACCAGGGGAACAACCCGCGGGCCGTCCCCGGACGTGGTTGGGTGGTAGTGCGGGCGCGGCTGCTCACGCCTGAGACGCTGATCCGCGCCATGCGCGCAGGCGATTTCTATGCCTCGACTGGCGTCACCCTGGACGGCATTGCCTTCGACAAGGCGACGCGAAAGCTCGCGCTCGATATCCACGCCGCCGGCAGCGAAACGTTCGTGACGCGATTCGTCGGCACCAGGCGGGGAGCCCATCTGAAGGGCAAACCGCGGCTCGATGCCGAGGGTCGCGTGATCGAGACGACACTGGACTATCGCAACTCGGGAGGGCCGCAGATTGGTGAAGTATTCTCCGAAGTGAAAGGCACCAACCCGGTTTACGCGCTCACCAACGCGGTTTACGCGCTGCGTGGCGACGAATTGTATGTGCGGGCTGTCGTGACTTCGAGTGCCGCGCCCGCGGTGCCGAGCGCTGAGTTCAAGTTCAAACGAGCCTGGACGCAGCCGGTTGGCTGGTAGCCACGAAGTCAGCCATGCTGAGGACTGAGGAGGAATCACTTTGAGACTTGCGATGACTTTTCCATCGAGACGCATGGCACTTGCGGTGGTGGCCGTATCGGCGGTTACGGCGTGGTCGCAGACGCCGGCTCCTCAGAAACCGTACCTATCTTCCGACCGGCGCGCGCTCACCGCGCCGGAACTTCGCGATGCCCCCGACGAGTGGATCCAGCGCTCGCTGCAATGGGCGGACGACATCCTGAACGACTACCGGCCGGACGTGAATGAGCACCCAGTGCGGCGCGCCGCGCTCATCCGGCTCGACGACATCCTGCACATCGAGTCCGCTCCTGCCAAGCCGCTGGTGCAGGAATTCTACAGGGCGCGAATCGAAAAGGCCGTACGGGAGATCGAAACCACGCGCGTCCAGAGCGGCATCAGAATCTGGAAGCTGTATAACCACGGCTGGTTTGTGCGCACGCCTTCGGTTTCTTTTGCGTTCGACATCGTACCGGGCACGCAGGAGCCCGGATTCTCGGTGGGCGCGCAGGTGCTCGATCGCATCGCAGTTCAGGCCGATGCCCTGTTCATCAGTCACCTGCACGGCGACCACGCCAGCCCTGAAGTGGCCAAACTGTTCCTGGACCGGAACAAGCCTGTGGTGGCGCCGGAAGGGCTGTGGGCAGGGCAGGAGGTCGCCCGCCGCCTGACGTTTCCGAAACGCAGCACCACCACCGTTCACACTCTCGCGGTCCAGGGCGGTGGCAAGGTACTGCGATACGTCGCCTATCCGGGCCACCAGGGCCAGAGCCCTATCAACAACGTCCATCTGGTTACCACGCCGGAGGGCATGACCGTCGTCCAGACCGGCGACCAATCGGGCGACACGGGCGCGGGCA
>JAPKZC010000169.1:4559-12699 GCA_026394025.1 Candidatus Solibacter sp. | reverse complement strand
GCTGAGAGGGGCGGGAGTCCTGTCGAGACGCACGGCCTTGCGGGTCGCCGCGCTCGGCCTGGCCGGAACCGCCTGCGCGGCAACGTGGTGGTCCCGCTTGCTTAACCTCGGCGAGTCCGAGAAGCCCGCCGACACCTTCCAACAACTGGGCAAATACACACGGCACACCCACTTGAAGGACTCCGTGCCAATTCCTGGAAAACCCAAAGAGGACCGTCACTACGTGCTTACAGGAACCGGGGACATTCCGGTTAAGGAAACCGTGCGGGTGCTCGCCAAGAACGGGTACAAGGGCTATTTCTGCTTCGAATGGGAAAAGCGCTGGCATCCCGAGATCGAGGAGCCGGAAGTTGCGTTTCCGCATTACGCAAAAACGATGCAGGACTACCTGGCTGAAGCAGGCGTAAAACCGTAGCCGGCATGCCGCTGGTTGCGGCGTATTGCCGTTGAAAAGCCGACCTCACGGGACTGATCCGGCCCAGACCGGCGCGTCACAACCGCTCCGCCGGGTGCCGAACGTCTCCTTAGCTGTCCCGCTACCCAGCGACCAATCCGATCGGTGTCTAACGGTCCATCCTGCGACAATGAAACCAAATGCACGAGACGGCCCTGTGTCCCGCCCGCACAGTCTGGGAGTATCTCCAGCTCAAGGGCGACCCCATTCCCGCCGACGTAATCGTCGTCTTCGGGACCAACGACATCCGCGTCGCCCGCTTTGCCGCCCGCCTCTATCACGAAGGTTTCGGGCGCAGTCTCGTGTGCACCGGCGGCATGGCCCACCAGGGCGACCTGCTGGCCACCAACTGGCACAAAACCGAAGCTGAAATGTTCGCGGACGAGGCCGTCGCCCTCGGCGTCCCCCTTGACCGGATCATGCTTGAGCCGCGGGCCGCCAATACGGCTGAGAACGTCCGCTTCACCCGCGAACTGCTGTGCCGCAACGGTGGGCACCCGCGCAACGTCGTCCTCGCCACCAAGCCCTTTATGCAGCGCCGCGTCTGGGCGACCATGGCGGTGGAGTGGCCCGAGATTCCCGCCTCTCTCGCCTCGGAACGTATGACCCTGGACGAATACTTCACGGAAGACCTACCGCCGGAGAAGGTGATTCCCATCATGCTCGGCGATTTGCAGCGCGTATGGATTTACGGCCGGCGCGGATGGTCCGCCGCCCAGGCCGTCCCGCCCGAGGTAATGGAGGCTTACCGCCAGTTGAAGGCGCTCGGCTTCACGCAGCAACTGCTTCCGGAAGACTGACCCGCGTCAGGCGCGACGTCGCATGGACGGAGCTACGTGCCTGCGAGGTCCATCTTGCGTTCCTGGTTAACAGGGCAGCCGGACTTGCTCCCCAGAACCTCAATTACCACCCCCACGGTCACCGCAGCTACGGCAAACAGGCGAGGGGCACATGAGCGAGAAGCTGACTCGTGGATCTGGAGAGACCCGGTGGATACTGCACGGGAATGCCGAATCCCTCCGGCACCGCCGCCCGCGTGGCACGCAACGGTGGAGAATAGGACCCTTGAGCTACTTTCCAAGCCGCGCGGGCTTGAGAGTCCAGCCTTGAAGCCGGGCGAGGGCCAGCAAGGGTGTGCCATCGAAACCCTCAGGATGAATTACCCAGTTGAAAGGCTTTCTTCCGTCCGTGGCGAAGTACTGTTCAAAGCCGGTATTCCCGTGGACCAGGGTCACGTCGCCGGTGGCCTCGATGGCGTTGGCCAATGTGGCGGCGAAGTCTATAAGGGAAACGGTCTCGGCACCTACGAACACCGCGTTCGGCAGGCGCCCGAAACGCCGAATGAAGGCTGCGGCATCCAGCGCCGCCAGGCGGAAGGCCGCAGCGGGAATCGTGCGCTGGGCGTATGTGGTTTTCGCCGGCGCTGCCGGCCCATCGACCACCTGGGGTTGCATATCGAGGAGCGCCAATAGCATGTCGGCCGGCGACAGCATTTCACCGTTTACCTGCGCGAAAGAGATGCTCCGCCGCAATTGGGCCGCAACGGCGCTGCGGCCCAACACCCCGGGCAGTGGACTCTCATAGAGGCCGAGGATTTCGCGCGGGGTGACAAACCGGACACCGGGGCGCTGCTTCATGTGCTGCACAAAGCGGCGCAGCACTCCGTAACAACGCTCCGATTCCGCCGCCGTTCTACGCTTCGGTTTGACCCAACTGCCGCGGTCCGGATTGGCACCGCGGGCGAAGTTCACACCGTCCCAGAACTCCGTGGTGACGAACTCGGTGGGATGGTAGTAAATGCTGATCCCTCCGCCCCCGTCCGCCCCCAGGCGCGCCGCCGCTTCGTCAAAGCGCCGGTTGGCGGCGGAGTCTTCCGGACCGACGTCCAGCCGGGCGCGAAACTGGTTCTTCCCCATCCCAAAGACGTAGAGTAGACCTCCGTACCAGAATGGCTGCCCGTTAAGGCCGACCTGCTCGCCTTCATCCAGGTAAACCGGAATCCCCATCCGGCGCAGGGCGAGATTCGATTGCGGTCCCCACGAGCTTCCCGGCTGTCCGTAGCACACGGGGTCTGCGCCCAGGATCCTTTTCACGTCCGCCAGGCCCGGTCCCTCTCTGCGCTCGAACTCGTCGGCCCCTTCCAGATAGTTCAAAGTGACCAGGTACTCCGCCGGTGTGGGATGGACGCTGTGCCAGTTGGAGTGATATCCGATGGCATGCTGCGACAGCGCCTGAATCACATCTCGACGTCCGCGGCTTTCCAGGAGGCGGGCCTTCTCACCGACTATTTTGAAGGTGGCCTTGACGCCTTCGGCTCTCAGGTCGGCCGCGATGCGCAGCGCGGCATCATCGGCCGAGGGCTCGATATAGTCTTCCGTATCAAACCAGAGCACGACGTAGACAGGACCCGCCGCAAGAGAGGCGACCGCGAACAGCAGCAAGAGAGCGAGCAGACGTGACATAGGACCTCATGATAACGGAGCGTAGGCGCATCCGGGTATCGATTGAGCACTCCCGGCAGTCCTCCCGATAGCGGAGTTTCCGCTGCGAAGTGCGATTATCGCAGGCCGATTGGCTGGCAAGCGGGCAGCGGAGAGGAGCGGACGCAGCGTAATTGACTGCCGGTTCTGTCACTTCGACATCTTGGTTAGCCAACCGTTCAGCTTCAGCCACTCCTCTACACGGTCCAGGTAGTGATCCGCGCCGCCGCCCTTCTTTCCGAAGCCGTGCTGGCCGGTCTGGAATGCGTGCAACTCGGCAGGCAGCCCCGCTTTTCTCCACGCGCCAAACAGGTCGATCGACCCCTGGTATCCGACTGTCTGGTCGTCCGCCGCCAGCGCGATGAACAGCGGCGGGGCTCCCTCCGGCGGCGGATTCGAATTCGCGCCGGCGGCGTAGATTGGGGCCGCGAAATCCGGCCTTCCATCGGCGGGCCCGTACACCGTCGAGAGAACCACGGCGCCTCCCGCCGAGTAACCAATCATGCCGATTCGATTGGGGCGCACGCCAAATTCGGCGGCATGCTGGCGGAGCAGCCGCACTGCTTGTTGTCCGTCCGTGCCGGCCATCTGACGCACATTCTGGCCCGCTTGCGGACCTGTGGTGACGGGCCCTCTCCCGGCCGCGGCAGGTGGCGCATCAGGGTCAACATAGGTGGTGCGGTACTTCAAAACAAACGCGTCCACACCCATCTGGTTCAGCCGTTTGGCGACATCCACCCCCTCATATGACATCATGAGCGTGCGGAAACCCCCACCCGGCGCGACAATCATCGCGGTTCCCACTGCGTTAGCCTTCTCAGCCGGGTAATAGAGCAGTACCGGTCGAACGATATTCTGGGCCTGCGGCCTGTCCGCCGTGCCAGCGGATCTCTCCGGATAGTTCCAATTCTCCGAACCGGGAGCCACCCCGGGATATAGCGGGATTTCACGAACCGGCGGGGCCAGTTGAGCACAGCCAGCGACCGCCAATCCAGCCAGAATACAGATCTTTGCAGGGTTCACGCTAAGCATTCGAAACCTCTTTCTCCGACAGTGATATGTTACATCACAAGCGCGCCTGGGCTGCACGAGTTCATTGTGGAAGCCCGAGAGGAGGCGCCCCGGGTTGGGCTTCGAGTCGCGGCGCGACGAAGGCGGCGGCGATAACGAGCGCGCACGCCATAGCAGTGACTTCAGTCAATCTCATCGTAAATTCCTTCCTTCTTTCTCTTGGACGACACCCGGGATTCGATTGTGAAAAGCCCGCAAGCACGGCGGCCTCACGCGAGCGGTTTCAGGAATAGTCCGGCCCCGACTTTGGCCGCTTCGGATCCGGCGATGGGATGGAGATAGTGCCGCTTCGTCTGGTCGCGCTCGATGGCGACCGGCTCAGCGGTGACTTTGGTCCCCACCATTTCGAGGAATGAAGGTTCGATGTCCTGGTAATCCAGGCGCGCCCCGGTACCCGAGCCGGCAATCCTCCGATTGTTGGCGAAGTAGCTGTCGATCACCTTGTAATGGATGAGTTCCCGGGGAGCGTTAGTAGGGGCGTCGGCCCGGCGGCCGCCGCGGCCACCGGCATCGGCCAGCGCGGAGGCTCCGCCCTGGTACGTCCACGCGTAGTTGCCGTTGGCGAACACATTGCCGCGGAAATCGAAGTCGTCCTTGATGCCGGCTGTCCAAACCCCGCTGCCGTACACGCCGTCGCAGAAACAGTTTTTCATCGCATGTCCGCTGCTGCCGCCGGTCCAATACACCACCGAGATCTTCAGGCCGCGAAAGCTGCAGTGATGCACGTTCACTCCGTTCCCGTTGGCGATGATGGTGACGTGATTCGGGTTGGTGAGGTCGTCTCCCAGGAAAACGCACTGGGCAATCTCCAGGTCCTCCAGATCCCGGCGGAGCCGGCTGATGGCGTAGAGGCGCTGGATCAGGCCCGGCTTCGGCGTCTCGACGACGGGCAGGCCCAAGAACTTCAGCCCCTGAATCGTCGCGTGGCTGGTCTCGATCATCATACCGTCGGCCGCGCCGCCCAGAGGATCGGGCCGACCGTTCCAGGTTTTGGGCAGTGGCATGGTGTGGATCAAGGTCGGCATCCGGCCCGTGTGCCAGTCCGGATCGTCCGGGAGCACCTCGGCGCGGATGGTCAGCCGGTCCGCCCTGGTGAAGGTGCGGCGCTCGGGCCTCAGAAGAGTGGTTTCGCCTATCGCGTGGATGCCCTCGGTGAGAACGATCGTCACGGCGCCCTCGCCCGTGCCCCGGTTGACGCGCCGCGCCGCTTCAGCCAGGGTGCGTAGGGGTGATGCCTTGGCCCCGGAATTCGCGTCCGCGCCAACGGCGGGGTTGACCCAGATCTCGGCGGGGACGGCCGCTTGCGCGGAAAGTGGGCCGGGGCGAAGCGCCGCCACGGCGCCGGTGAAAGCCGCCTGGACGGCCTGTCGTCTGTTCAGCATTCTCGAAATGTCTCCTGTCCTGCCTTTGGACGACGCGGAGGCGCCCGGTGTGAAAAGCCGTCAGGATTCGGAAGCAGGTTCGCGGTGCAGGTCGAGGGTGGCGGCGAGGCGGCGCGCGAAGTCGACCGTGGGAAGACGCGGATGGCTGGTGCGGTGCACCTGGAGGGCCCAACGGGCCTCCTCGACCTGGCGGACCAAGGCGCGGGTCTGCTGGAAGGAAGAGGGAGCGGCCGCGAAATCGCAGGAGGCCTCCCGGATCTTTCCGGCGCGCAGCGCGGCAGGCACCTGCCGGTTGCACGAGCACGGCGCGGAGTCCGATACCAGGCCGCAGTAGCGGCGGGTGAAACTCAGGATGGCTTCCCGCGCATGCTGCAGGCGCTTGCGGAAGAGGGCCGGATCTATGCTCAGGACTTCGGCCGCCTCCGGTCCCGGCATCTCCAGGATTTCGCCGAGCACGTAGACAAGGCGGTGCGGGCGGTCCAGACACTGCAGCATGCCCAGCGTGCAGGCCACCTTGACTTCTTCGATCAGAAGGGAATGCTCGGTTTCCGCCGGCGCTTCAAGTCCGAGCCCGCCCGTCAGATCCTCAGCGAACCGTTTGAAGCTCAGGTGCAGGCGTTCGACTGCGCTCTTGCGAACGTCCAGGATGTAGTTCACTGCGACCCGGTACGCCCACGTCGTCAGCCTACTGCGAAAGTCGAATTGGGAGAGGCGGGTGACGATGCGGACCAGAATCTCCTGGGTGGCGTCCTCGGCGTCCTCACGGTTGCAGAGCATGCGCAACGCGAGGCCGTAGATGTTGTCCTGGAGCGCCCCAACGAGCCGCTCGAGGGCGGCGCGATTGCCGCTGATGGCAAGCCGGGCATCGTCTTCGAGCGCAATCACGCGTTTATCGGGGCGTTCGGGTTCCATCTAGGTAAAGCGGATCTCAAGGTGACCACCAGCATAGCGCGGCTACCATGGTCAGTTGGGCAACGACATCACACCGCCGAGAATCGACACCGCCCGCAGGGCAAGCTAGTTCCGAGCGGGCCGCCCACTCGGAAGCGATCCAAGTTGACGCGTTAAACCGCGAAGCCTAAACCGACTATTGACGTCATCTCCGTGCAGCGATAATGTGTTAACTGGATGTCGTTGTCCGGTTTATGCGTGCGTGCAAACCGCGGTGTTCTCTCATTCTCGCTTGCCTGGCGGTATCGTCGGCGCAGGTTGCCTCGGAGAAATGGCGGCAACAAAATGACCGAGGCAATCGTTTCGAGGGCTTGATCGAAGTCCCGGCGAGCCTGCCGGATCTCGAGTTGCTGTCTTTCGTAGCTCATTGGGAGCCGTTTGAACGAGGTGCGACGCTGCGCGTCCTCTTTTATCTGCCGGTCGAAATGCCGGTTGTGGTTGAGAGCCGCGAACTCCGCGAACAGAGGCAGTACTGGATGGAATCGAAGCCGCGGTCATGGCGCAGGGGCGCGTGGAACGAATTTGGCCCGTGGCCTACCACTGAGGTGATCGCGCGAGAAGGCATTGCTTCCGACAATCTCGGTGTTGTTGTTCGACCGCGCGGCGAAGCGTGGGCAAGCACGATTCTGCCGGCGCTGGTGTACCATCAGCATCGCCCAGAATCGGTGAATCGCTATTCTCTTTATATTCGACCGAACACGACCCTCCGGACGGTGCAGTATTCCGCTGATCGCGTCTCGGATGCCAAAACGGTCGATCTGGCAAAAGGCATGCTCGTCAGCGAGAAAATTGCAGGTGAGCCATTTCTTATCGATCTTGATTTCACAGGCGTGAAATCCGGACCTGTGCGCCTGATCATTAGTGGAACATTCAAGAACCGCACGGGAGGCCCTGTGCGGAAATACGAGTTTTACCATCGTGCGCGCGTAGATTGATTGCAGCGAGGCCACATGATTTCCCAACCGTCTCCCGACGGCCGCGAGCAACCCGGGGTCGAACCGGCCGCGCAGCGGAACCGGCCGTACCGGCTTCTGGTCGTGCTGCCTTTCGCCATTACCGCGGTTCTACTGGTGCCTCTCGCATTTCTGCACCGACCGTCCGAGGTCGAAATTTCCGTGAGCGCGAGGCGTATGTCTTTCCAGGCGCAAGAACCGGCCGCGGGCGGCATCCTCACTTCCATCCCGGTTCACTCCCTTACACTACAGGGCTTCGGCAACGCCGATCTCCGACCGGACCACATTCAGATCGCCCGAAATGCGGCTGTTCCGGATTGGCGTGTCATCATTCCGCACTCAACGTTGTCCGTCACCTCTCTGAGCCCAACAGCCAGTCTCACGCTGCATGATGTCACACTAGACGGGCTGTCATTTCCAGCCCGTAGTTCCCTCACCTTTTCAACGGACCGCCAGAACCCGAGGTCCGTGGCTGTTCGCGTGAACGGGGGCGGCGCTTCCGGTTCGACTTCCGGAGGCAAGCAGATGGACATCCTATGTGACGCCTGTCAAATTACGGATAACAATCCGGGTGGCGCCCAGCGAGTCGGCATGCTGCGCCTGCGGAGTGCGAAGCCGCACGTGATTGATTTCCGTGGCCGCGCCGAAGGGATCGCGATTGGTTTTGAAGCCACCGAGCGGGTCGATATAGTCGAGCAACGGATTGCGATTGCCGGCGATCTCACCTTCACTGCATTCGAGCCAGGAAGACAGATTTCCACTATCTCGGCCGGCACGCTCCGGCTGCCGGAGTATGGTCCGCGGACGATCCAAATGTCGGCCGGCGATTTCCTGGTCGCCGGTGGTTTG
>JAPKZC010000169.1:0-4536 GCA_026394025.1 Candidatus Solibacter sp. | reverse complement strand
TGGATTCGAGGTGAAAGTGCTGCGCTTTGATAACGGCATGCAAGCCGTGCTCCACGGCCGCGCCGAAACACTTGCCAGCGGGCCGGCGGGATACATCACGAACCGCCTGCCATCGTGGCTGGACTGGATTTACACCCGCCAGTCATGGTCCCTATACCTGAATGCGCTGGTCCTCGCGGGCACGACCTTCTGGGCGGTGATCAAGCGTCTGAAACTCGTTCGCGACGGAGAAGGCAAATGAGACACAGAATGCTACTGATTTCTTTTGTCGCCGCGGGCCTGGCCTTCGCGCAGCCCGAGGCCGGAGAGTTGAATCGCGGTATTGTCAAGATCACCGCGCACAAGCCCGACGGAACCGCCGAGACCGGCGCCGGGCTCATTGTCGCTGTCGACGGCGACACCGCAATTGTCGTGACGGCGCACCACGTGATCGCGGAGGCGAAAGCAATCGAGGTTGTACTTTTCGCGAAGCAGTACGCCGAGTTCCCGGCCAAGCCCTTCCGCCGTTTTCACGAGGATCTGGACCTGGGCCTCCTGACCGTTGCTCTTCCACACGACGTGGCGGCCCATCTGGAGCAACCCTTTCCGGTGGCCGATTCGGGTGACCTGCGCGAAGGAGACAAGCTCATCATCGTGGGGCACCCGCGCAATCTGGAATGGCAGTCATCGATGAACGTGAACACCGTATCCGGCCTGAGCGAAGGAGAGGATAGCCGCAGGTTCCGCTTCACCAAAACGGCTCTGGCGCAAGGGAACTCCGGGGGTGGTGTCTTCAAGGATGATGGCTCCCTGCTGGGTTTGGCGACGAAGCTCAGTCCGGAATATGCGGTTGCCGTCAAAGTGGACGCTCTGCTGTTCGTACTGCGCCAGGAATGGGGCATTGCCACCTGGTGGCGGACCGACGACGCCCGGGCGGCGCTTGGCCGAGAATTGGCGGGCCACGCTGTTGCGACGCGAAATGAAGTCGCAAAGAAGGCGGCCAATGAGGACGAGCTGAATTGGCTGGATCTGCTTGAAAACCCGGATCGCAGGGTGCTGCTCGAACGGAGTGCCCTGCTGGCACTCGAATCGCTGAAGCGCAGCCGCACGGCAGAGGGTGAGCGGGCGCTGCGGGATGCACTGGCCTGGCTCCCATGGCCGGCGTTGACGTTGGATCACTACGCATACTGGGCAGTTTTCACCCCGGACGGGAAACACATCGTTTCAGCGGCTTCGACGGAAGCCAGAGTCTGGGAAACTGCCACCCGGCGTGAGATTCTACGCATCGATCTCAGCAAAGGCGGATCTGTGAGCGCGATCACCCTGAGCCACGACGGCCGGCTTCTTGCTTCATTCGGCGAGAAGTCGGTGATTGTCTGGCGGATCCTTACTGGCGATGCGGCGGCAACCTTACCGCAACCCAGCCACGATAGCAGTTCGTACACGGCAGTGGATTCGCATGCCGCGCACGTGGCAACGTTACCTCAACCCAGCCACAATGACAGGGGTCTGGCAGTATTCAGTCCCGATGACAAATTGTTGGCGACCGCAACCCGCTGGGATGATCACGCCGTCCGCCTGTGGGCGATTCCGAGCGGCCGGCCAGTGGCGGAACTCGTGCATGCGGGCCGAGTGCGTTTGGCCGCCTTCAGCCCGGACGGCAATCACGTGGTTACCACGAGCGGAGCGGATGGCACAGAAGAGCAAGAGACGGCTTGGGTTTGGAGCGTTGCGTCCGGACGCCAGACGAAGCGGCTCGATCATCGCGAGCGAGTATGCGCCATCGCGTTCAGTCCGGACGGCAAATATCTCGTGACCACTGACCGCAGCCTGCTGAGAACGTGGAACGCGTCTACCTTCGCCCATATCTCGGACGTTCAGGTGCAAGGAGGTATTTATGACCTTCTATTCAGTCCGGACAGTCGGCATCTGCTGGTCGGCTCCTGGTACAACGAGGGGGTGGCGCTGCTCGAGGCGGGGACATGGCGGGCCCTCTCGAAAATCGGGGAAGGCGCCCTGACAGCGGGCGTGTTCGCGCCGGGTAGGACGTACGTCGCCCTGACTCACCGCGCCATCGGGAAGGACAAGTCCTCCCGCGTGTGGGATGCGGATACGGGCAGGGAGATCGCCCGATTGGCACTAGAATGGTGGAGGGAGGTTTCGGCCTTCAGCCCCGATGGCCAGTATGCCTTGACGCCCGACGGCGGTTTCGGTCCCGTGAAGCTTTGGCCCCTCACCCTCCGCGACCCGATTGCCACCGCCTGCGCACGGCTGACGCGGAACCTGACGCCAGACGAGTGGCATCGCTACCTGGGCCGCGAGCCGTACCGCCGAACTTGCGCTAATCTCCCGTAAATAGGACAGTAAAGCCGGCAGGGGTCGCCAAGGATTTACCGCCGCCGGGGAGGGTGGACGCATCTGGGCAGAAGAACCGGTTTTTCAGAGGGCGAACGCCGCGGACATTGCCTTTCACCCACCCGTCAGTCAGCGGAAGGCAAGTTCCTGCCTGAGCACGAGGATTCCCGGCTTACTGGCGAAGCCATCGGTGGATCGCTGGTACGGGGCGGCTGTGCCGGCCAACTTCGGCTGGAGGGCACCGGGAGTGGTGGGGAAATCGTCGGCATCCGCCCGCGATCGATGGGGAAGCGAATTGATGCGATGTGGCGAGCACATCTGACCGCATCTGAACCGCACTCAGGAAAAGTTCACCGATAGTCCACCGATGCCGGATTCCCCCTGCCTCAGATTCCTTAAGTTATTGGTGCGGATGATAGGACTTGAACCTACACTCCCTCGCGGGAACTGGAACCTAAATCCAGCGCGTCTGCCAATTTCGCCACATCCGCACGGTCTGCTGGTATTATAACGTGGACGCGCGCTAGCGCAGCCACTTTAGGTAGACCGGCAGACTGTGCAACTGGTCCACATGATCGGGCGCGGAGTTGCCGGCGTAACCGAGCAGGAGAAATTTGCCGGCGCGCGCTTCACTGAGCTGTTGCAGGCCCATAGGGCCCCACTTCAGTACGGGGCGGCGCGTGAGATTCAGCTGCTGCAACAGATAGTCGGCGGTTTCGGTGGTGCTGGCGAAGGTGCCGGGGAAGATTTCGGAGTCGGGCTCCGGAACGGCCGTGACGCTGCCGGGCGAGCCGATTTCGGTGACGCCGCCGACCACTTGGAACGCGCCGTTGAGGCCGACCGAGCTCAGCGTGGACAGGGTCACGGCATCGAGACCGGCCGAGTTGTCGAAGGTGGCGAATGGCGCCGCAGCCGGCGCTCCAGCCGCCTAGCATGACGCGCCCGAAACGCACACCGGCTTTGGTTTCGGCTTCCTGTAGCAGGGTGGGGAAGCGGGTGGGATCGTCGAACAGGCGGGCGTAGGTGGCGGAACCGGAACCGGCTTGCACGGTGACCACGGCCACCTTGTTTTGCGCGGCGGCAACCTCGGGCAGCCAGGTGCCGCCATTAAAGAAGAAGAGGATTTCAGCGTGGTTGGCGATCTTCATTCCAGCGGGCATGAAGAGCGTTCCCAAGGCGAGTTTCTCGCGACGGCCGGGTGGCGATTGCTCCTTCACGCGCGGGTGAGCACGGGTGTGCTCCACCATGGGCGATGGGTTCTGCGACTGCTGGGCGTGGGCCGGCAGCAGGGCGAAGAGCAAGGCGAGGAGGGATCGCTGGACCGGGCGTCTTCGACGGATGGGCATGGCGATTCTCAGCCTGGAAACGCTCCCTGGAGGTCGCTTCTTCGAATCAGAGCCGCCGACCGCCAGGGAGCGGTTGTGTCACTGATGCACTACCGCTTGTCCTGCGGCGCCTTGCGCAGGTGGCTGTTCCTGACGCCGTAGTTGAAGTAGATAAGCAGCCCAATCGCCAGCCAAACCACCAGGCGGATCCAAGTGTCGATGCCGAGCGACGCCATCATCGCAAAACAAACCAACACGCCGAGAATTGGCACGAGCGGCACCAACGGGGTGCGGTAGGGCCGCGGCGCGGTGGGATTGGTCTTGCGCATCCAGATGATGCCGATGCAGACGATCACGAACGCCAGCAGGGTCCCGATACTGGTCATATGTCCCAGCTTCGAAATGGGCAGGAAGCCCGCGAACAGGGAAACGAAAACCATGAAAATCATGTTGCAGCGGTAGGGCGTCTGCCACTTGGGGTGGATGTCGGAGAAGATTGGGGGCAGAAGACCGTCCTTCGACATGGAGAAGAAGACGCGCGATTGGCCCAGCAGCATGACCAGAATCACCGAGGTGTATCCGGCGATGATCATCTTCGGCTTCTCGCGCACGGCCATGTCGTAGATGCGGTCGTAGTCGAGCAGTTCGGTCTTCTCGTCCACCTCGTAGAAGACCATGCGATGGTGCTTGCCGCTGTGGTTGACCGGGCTGCCGTGCGACAGGTGGCCGCCGTGCAGCAGGTTAAGCCCCATGACCGGGTCGCCTTCGTTCACCAGCGCTTCGTAAACCGCCGTGTTGGCCACGGCGCCGGCCAGCGGCTGGACGTTGAGATAGATCTGATCGGGCGTCAATTCCGGCGGGCAGATCGCCTCCGCGC
>JAPKZC010000238.1 GCA_026394025.1 Candidatus Solibacter sp. | reverse complement strand
GGAGAATTCGAAAGCGTCCTCAAACTCGCGCTGCCAATTACTATCCGGAGAGTAGATGAAGCCTTCGGTCATCTTGCGGGAGGCGTAGAGCTTGAGGAGCTCGTCGGCCATGTCGCGCATTTTGGCTTTGATGCGCGACTTGGTACGGGTCCAGGTGGCGCCGCCCATGCGGTCCAGTGCGGGTTTGCTCTCGCCCGCGCCACGGAAGCGCTGCACCAGGTCCATGCGTGTCAGCGGCACGTACAACTTGGCTCCGGCGGTGTACTCCAGAACCATGTAATCGCCCCTATTCTCCCCGCCGGAGATCTCGCGCAGACCCAGGTACTGGGCGACGCCGTGCTCGGAGTGGACCACGTAGTCGCCGGGCTTGAGGTCGATAATGTCGGCCGAAAACGTCTCCCGCGCGGTTTTGGATGATGGGCCGCGGGAGATCAACTCGGAGGTCTCGAAGAGGTCCTCCGATCCGAATAGAACCAGTTTGGAGTCGTGAAAAGCGGTGCCGTGCCGAACCACGCCCTTCACCAAATAGATGTGGGCGGACGTTCCCGACATGTAGGCGCGCTGCGCCAGATACGCCGGTGTGGATTCGAACTGTTCCAGGCCGAGCTGGTAGGGAATCGCGTACTCGTTGAAGATGTCCGCCAGGCGTTCTACTTCACCTGTTGCGGAAGCGAAGAAGGCCACCTTGTTTCCGGCGTCCACCAACGTCCGGGCTTCGGCGACTGCCACCTGGATGTTCCCGTGGAAGCTCATGGCGGGACGGGTGGCGATGTGGGTACTGGTCTCGCGGCCGGCGGGTGACCATCCCATATCCAACTGCTGGAAAATGACTTGCGGTCCGCCAAACGCCTGACGCTCGAGTTCTTCCCAGCGGAAGAAAACGCGATCTGGATCGTAGGC
Organism: Candidatus Solibacter sp.; assembly: GCA_026394025.1. Lineage (GTDB taxonomy): Bacteria > Acidobacteriota > Terriglobia > Bryobacterales > Bryobacteraceae > Solibacter. The sequence goes on along the minus strand of JAPKZC010000238.1, from coordinate 6,749 downwards.
CGGAGAGCGCTCGATCTGTTCCAAGCGAGTCCACAACCGCCTGACCGCCGACTGCACCTGATCCGGCTCATCCCAGATCACCACCGGGCGTTCCATCAGGGAAAATACCGACGCGTTGCGGGGGCGGAGCATCGGTGCGACCAGTTCCCAACCGGGGAACGCCTCGCCCGGAGGCGGCAGGTCCCGGCCGGGGATATCGGCTGAGCGCATGAGGTCGTGCAATTCGCCGAGGAAGGGGCGTGACTTCTGATACTCCGACAACGGTAGGATAAGGCAGTCCTCTACATTCAGGACGGAGCGCTGTGAGTCCACGTCGAAGCGGCGGATGGACTCCACCTGATCGCCAAAGAGGTCGATACGCACCGGCTTCTGCGATTCGGGAGAGAACACGTCGAGGATTCCGCCGCGCACGGAGTACTCACCGACCATCTCAACGGGTTCGCGGCGTTGATACCCGATGCTCTCCAGATGCCCGACCACCTCATCGAGTGGCAACTCCTCTCCCGCGCGTATGCGGAGGGTGAGCTGGCGGTAGTATTCGGCTGGCTCGATGCGCAGGAGGACAGAAGCTGCGGGCAGGATGGTGATAGGCGTCCGGTGGGTAGCCAGGCTCCAAAGGCCGATGGCGCGCTGCTCGCAGATTTCGGCGTGGGGCGAGAGGTTCTGCATGGGCAGAACATCCAGAGCGGGAAGGAGTTGCGGGCCGTGGCGATCATCTGCCACGAGCAGGGAGAAGAAGCTGTTGACGGCTTCGGAAAGTTCCTCCGCCTGTTTGTTGCCATCTACTACGATGACTAGAGGACGTCCGGCTGACTGCCACAGAAGGACGGCATATACCGCCTTCGCCGTGGTCGTCAGCCCGGAGAGGGATGCGTTGCCGCCAGCGCTGACGCGATGCAACACTTCCTGGAATCCAGGATGGCGTCCCAGGTCAACGAACAGGTCTCGAACGACAGGATGAATCAAGGCTGGTTGATTAGTCCTTCGATAAGAGTAGTAGTAGAATAGCCAGGTTCCAGGGAGACGGTGAGCACGCGCCCGCCGGCCGCTTCCACTTCCTCGCGGCCGGCGATGAAGTGCGACCAATCGGCGCCTTTGATGAGGACGTCGGGAAGGATGTCGGCGATGAGTTCGCGCGGCGTATCTTCGTCAAAAAGGGTGACGGCGTCCACGGCGGCGAGGGCCAGGGCCGCGGCGGCGCGCTCGTTCTCGGCGATGATGGGGCGCGACGGACCTTTCATGCGGCGCACGCTGACGTCGGAATTCAACGCGAGGATCAGCACGTCGCCGAGGCTTCGTGCCTGTTCTAGGAGGCGAATGTGGCCGGGATGGAGCAGGTCATAACAGCCGTTCGTGAAGACCACAGTCTTGCCCCGGCGTTTCCAGAGGGCACGCTGCTCGGCCAGTTCCGCGCGGCTGTAGAATGTTCCCACCAGAAATCCAGTTTAGCAGCCATGGGTGATGAGGGATGGCGTCTGCGCCGGGGAGCGCTACAATGGGCGAAAATGGCGCGCGACTGTGTCATCGACTGGCTGCTGGCGGGCGACGCGGCGATCCGGTGGCAGACCTTGCGCGATCTGGCGGGGGCCTCCGAACGTGTGTGGAGGCGCGAGCAGCGGAGCGTCGCCACAACCGGGTGGGGGGCGCGCCTGCTGGCCCTTCAGGACGCCGACGGGCGCTGGGCCGGCGGGGTCTATACGCCCAAGTGGACCTCCACCACTTATACGCTTCTGCTGTTGCGCGATCTGGGGCTGGCGCCGGGCCAGGCGCAGGCCGTGCGCGGTTGCCGTCTGTTGCTCGACCAGGGATTCTGGAGCGACGGCGGTATCAACTTCTGGAGGCGTTCGGCGAAGCGCAGTGAAACTTGCGTCACCGCCATGGTGTTGTCGGAGGCCCGTTGGTTTGGACTCGAAGACCCGCGGATGGAGCGCCTGGTGGAGCATTTGCTGGCGGCGCAGATGCCCGACGGCGGCTGGAATTGCCGCACAACTCCGGGGTATGGCAGCGCGACACATGGGTCCTTCCACACGACAATTCTGGCGTTGGAAGCGCTGCTCGGGTGTCCGGCCGCTGCGCAAGCGCGAGCCCGGGGCGAGGAGTTTCTGCTGGTCCACCGCCTCTTTCGCAGCCACCGCACCGGCCAAGTCGCCAAGACCGACTTCACGCGTTTCCACTTTCCGCCGCGCTGGCACTACGACGTCCTGCGTGCGCTCGATTACTTCCGCGCAGCGAACGCTCCGTGCGACGCGCGGCTTGAGGACGCACTCGAGTTGGTCCGCGCGCGAAGCCAAGGCGACGGACGATGGCATCTCGCGAAAGGCCATCCCGGTAAGGTGTTTTTCGAGATGGAGGAGGCGGGGCGGGCGAGCCGCTGGAACACCATGCGGGCACTGCGCGTGCTGCGGTGGGCAGAGGTCGCCATAAAAGGACCAGTTACTCCAATCTAAGTATCGTGTATCATGGGAACTGAGATGCGGGCTGTCTTCAATTCGCTCATGGCGGCGCTGGTAGTTGTGGCGCTGTTCTGGGGAAACTGTTTCTCCTGCCCGCAGATTCTTCTGGCCGCTCAGAAACACAGTTGCTGCCCGCACGGCAAGGCCAACCCCAGCGAATGTAAGACGCAGGGGCTGCGCAACTTCGTCAAGGCGGAAAAGGCTGCGCAGGTGGTGCCGGCGGTGGTTGTGACCGCTGTGATTCAATCGCCGACGGCGATTGCACGTCTGAGCGTGCATCTGGTTGTTCCGGTTCCTCCCGAGTACACCCCTCCCGACATACTTCCTCTCCGTATCTAGTGGCATTGGTGCGTTCGTTAGCGTAGGCGAGTTGACGCTCGCCTGCACAAGGCGGAACCTTATGCCACAAAGTACAAAATATCTATATCTACACCTATCTCTATTGTTCCTGCCGATTGCGATGAGCGCGCAGGCGCTGCCCACGCTTGTGGACGAAGCGCTGTTGCACAACCGCGAGGTCCTCGCGGCGCAGAAGAAGTATGAAGCTATGCGGCAGCGTCCCAGCCAGGAGAACAGTCTGCCCGACCCCACTGTCTCGCTGGGGTACACGTCCGTCGGTGCGCCATACCCGGTGGCCGGGATCGGGCGCGAGGTCACGAGCAACGCGGGCATCATGATTTCGCAAGAACTGCCCTTCCCGGGCAAGCGGCAGCTGCGCGGCGAGATCGCGGCGAAGGAAGCCTCCGCGGAGTACGCTCAATACCTGTCGGTGCGCCTCAACGTCACCGCGCGCCTCAAGCAGGCGTACCACGAACTGCACCACGCCAACGTCAGCATCACCTTCGTGCATCGCTACCAGGAGTTGCTGGAGAACATCCTGCGCATCTCCGAGGTGCGTTACTCGGTGGGACGGGCGGCACAGCAGGACGTTTTCAAGGCGCAGACGCAGTTCGCCATCTTCCAGACGAAACTACTGCGCTACGAACAGGAGCGCAACTCCAAGGAGATCGAGATCAACGCACTGCTGAACCGGCCGCAAGGCGGCCACATCGAGGTGCCCGACGATATCCCGCCCGGCCAACTTACGGCGACGCTCGACGACATGCTGGCGCTGGCGCGCACGCACGCCCCCATGCTGGCCCGTGAGCAGAAGACGATCGAGCGCAACGATCTCGCTAGTGCCTTGGCGCGGCGCAATCTATACCCGGATTACACCGTCTCCGGCGGCTATTTCAATCAGGGCGCGATGCCCCCGATGTGGCAGTTCCGCGTGGATTTCAAGCTGCCCGCGTACTTTCGCACGAAACAGCGCGCCGAGATCGCGGAGAAGGCCTTCTCGGCCACCGAGGCCCGCCACAATTACGAGGCTGCCGGGGTCGCCATCCAATCGCAGATCCGCGAAACCTACACGCTGGCCGCGACGGCGCGCAAGCTGATCGACCTCTACCGGAAGTCGGTGATTCCGGGTGCGCAACTGGCTCTGGAATCTTCCATGGCCGGGTATCAGACGGGCGCGCTGGACTTCCTGTCGCTCTTTTCCAATTTCATGAATGTGGTGGAGTACGAGCTCATGTACCACGAAGAAGTCATGCAGTTCCACGTGGCGTTGGCCCGCCTGGAAGAAATGACGGGGATGCCGTTATGAAAAAGTTGCTGGTTGTGATCTTCATGGCCGCGGCCTGGGTGGGCGGGTACGGATACGGCCGCTGGTATGCCAAGGCGCCCGCCGGTGAGCGCAAGCCTCTCTATTGGGTGGATCCGATGCACCCCTGGTACAAGAGCGACGCGCCCGGCATCGCGCCCGATTGCAACATGAAACTGGTCCCGGTCTATCCGGGCGAAGAGGCGCGCTATGATCGGCGCGCCAACAAACTGCCCGAGGGCAGCGTACAGATCACGCCCGAAAAGCAGCAGCTCATCGGCGTGGAATATGGCACGGTGGAGTACGAAACCGTGCGCAGTTCCATCCGCGCCGTGGCGCGCGTGGCGCTGGATGAAACCAAGATCGCCAAAGTGCACAGCAAGCTGGAAGGGTGGATCGACCAGGTGTTCGTCGATTTCACCGGCAAGCAAGTGCGCCAGGGCGACCCGCTGCTCACCATCTACAGCCCGGAAGCGCTGGCCACCCAGCAGGAGTATTTGCTGGCCATCAAAGCGCAGCGCATGATGCAGGAGAATCCGGTGCACGAAATGTTGGGGAGCACGGACAACCTGGTGGCCGCGGCCAAGAAGCGCATGGAACTGTGGGACATTGGCGAGGGCCAGATTGCCGGAATAGCCGCTTCCGGCGTGCCGCTGAAGAACCTGACGCTGACCTCGCCGATCACAGGCTTCGTTATGGAACGCAACGTCTTCGCCAAACAGCGGATCATGCCGGAGACCGCGCTCTACACGATTGCCGATCTCTCCAGGGTGTGGGTGATGGCGGACGTGTTCGAGTACGAGGCGGCTGCCGTACGCATCGGCACGCCGGCCACGCTGACCCTTTCCTACCTGCCCGGGCGCACCTTCCGTGGGCGGGTGAATTACATCCTGCCGCAGGTGGACGCGGCTACCCGCACGCTCAAGGTGCGTATCGAGTTCCCAAATGCGGATTTCGCGCTCAAGCCGGAAATGTACGGGGAGGTGGAGTTCCAGACCGGCGGAGGGCGCAGGCTGGTGGTGCCGCAGACCGCAGTGCTCAACTCCGGCGACCGGCAGGTGGTCTTCGTGGATCGCGGCAAGGGCTACTTCGAGCCGCGCGACGTGAAGATTGGCGCGCGCAGCGAAGGCCGCGTGGAGATTGTGAGCGGCCTACAACCTAAATCGCGCATCGTGATCTCCGGCAATTTTCTGATCGAGTCGGAAAGCCAGTTGAAAACCGCGTTGGGCGGGGCCTCGAAATGATCAACCAGATCATCGAGTTCTCGGGGCGCAACCGGTTTCTGGTTTTCCTGTTCGTGGCAGCCGCATCGCTCGCGGGCTGGTGGTCGATGAACCGCATCCCGCTCGACGCGATTCCCGATCTCAGCGATACGCAGGTGATCGTGTACTCCCGCTGGGACCGCAGTCCGGACATCCTCGAAGACCAGGTGACGTACCCGATTGTGAGCGCCATGCTGGGCGCGCCCAAGGTGAAGGATGTGCGCGGGTTCAGCGATTTCGGTTACTCGTACGTGTACATCATCTTCGAGGAAGGCACTGACATTTATTGGGCGCGCTCGCGGACGCTGGAGTATCTCTCCAAGATTCTGCCGCGCCTGCCGAAGGACGTGCAGACGGAACTCGGGCCGGATGCCACTGGTGTCGGCTGGGTCTTTCAGTATGCCCTGGTCGGGCAGGGAAGCAACCTGGCCGCGCAGCGCAGCACGCAGGACTGGTTTCTGCGCTATCACCTGCAATCGGTTCCGGGAGTGGCGGAGGTCGCACCGCTCGGCGGGTTCGTCCGCCAGTACCAGGTAAACGTGGATCCCAACAGGCTGGCCGCCTACGGGGTGCCGATTTCGAAGGTGGTGGCCGCGGTGCGCGCGGGCAACAATGATGTCGGCGGGCGACTGGTTGAATTCACAGGTCGCGAGTACATGGTGCGCGGGCGCGGCTACGCGCGGTCGACGAACGACTTGGAATCGCTGCCACTGGCGGTCAGCGCGTCGGGAGTGCCCATCCTGGTGCGCGACGTGGGGAGTGTGACGCTGGGTCCCGATATACGCCGCGGCATCGCGGATCTCGACGGGCAGGGCGAAGTGGTCTCGGGCATCATCGTGATGCGGCAGGGCGAGAACGCGCTAAGCGTGATCGAGCGAGTGAAGGCCAGGATCAAGGAGATCGAGCCCGGCCTGCCCGCCGGCATGAGACTTGTCACCACCTACGACCGCAGCGAGCTGATTCTGGCTTCCATCGATAACCTCAAGCAGACGCTGACCGAGGAATTGATCGTGGTAGGTCTGGTGATTCTGATCTTCCTGTGGCACGTGCCCAGCGCCCTCATCCCGATCGTGACTATCCCCATCGCCGTGCTGATCTCCTTCGTTCCCATGCACGCCATGGGCATGAGTTCGAACATCATGTCGCTGGGCGGTATCGCGATCGCGGTGGGTGCGATGGTGGACGCCGCCATCGTAGTGGTGGAGCAGACGCACAAGAAACTGGAAGGCGCGGGCCCCGATTGGACGGCGGAGCATTACCATCGCGCCATCGTCGATGCCGTGAAAGAAGTGGGTGGCACCAGCTTCTTCGCGCTGCTGGTGATTGCGGTCTCCTTTCTGCCGGTGCTTACGCTGGAGGCGCAGGAGGGCCGGCTGTTCAAGCCGCTGGCGT
>JAPKZC010000256.1:376-5318 GCA_026394025.1 Candidatus Solibacter sp. | reverse complement strand
ACGAATCGATAGCTCTGGCCGTCCACTTCCTGACCGCGCGGCTTGCGAGTGGTGTAAGAAACGCTGAACATCAGCTCCGGAACAGCCGCCAGGAGGCGCGACACCAGCGTCGATTTGCCCGATCCGGAGGGCGCGGAGATGATGAAAACAGTGGTCATGGCTGAATGAATTTCAACGCAGAGGCGCAGAGACGCAGAGATAAGCGCAGAGAAGACCGTGAGATCGAGAACCCGACCAGGGGGGCGCGTGCGGACGAGGGCGTCCACCCCACTTTGGCCGGCACACGGTAATCTCGAGGCCCCGATCTCATTGGTTTTCTCTGCGCTTATCTCTGCGTCTCTGCGCCTCTGCGTTGAAAAACCTTACTCAAGATTCAAACTCTGCTCTCTAATCTTGTCGATCTCGCTCTTCGCGCTCAGTGCCAGATCCGTGATGGTCAAACCCAGGTCCCCCAAGCCGCCCGTCTTCGAGAGTACCGTATTGGCCTCGCGATTCATCTCCTGCAAGAGGAAATCCAGGCGCTTGCCGATTTCGCCCTCACCGTTCAACATCGCTTCCAGTTGCCCGGCGTGGGTACGCAGCCGCATCAACTCCTCGGCGATATCGCTCCGGTCGGCCAGGATGGCGGCTTCCTGGGCCAGGCGCTGCGGTTCGATACCAGCCCCGCGCAGCAGGTCGGCCAGCTTTTCCCGCAGGCGCTTCTGGAAGGCCCCGACCGCGCCGGCGCGGATCTCTTCCATCCGCGACACCAGGCCGCAGATATTCTGGCAGCGCTGGCGCATCTCCTCGGCGGTGGCGGCGCCTTCGCGCTCGCGGCGGCGGTTGAGGGCGGCGACGGCTTCGGCGGCGGCCTCCAGAAGTGCCTTGGTCACCGCTTCGCCCAGTTCTTCCTCATCGCCGGTAGAGAGCATCCCGGGGATGCGCAGCGCGCTGTTCAAATCGGGCTGCCCGTCGATCGCATAAAGTTGCGCCGCTTCGGTAAAGGCCGCCATGTAGGCGTGGAACATCGCCCGGTTCAACGGGGCGGCATCGGCCACCACACTCCGCGTCAGCCCGACGTGAATCTGCACATGGCCGCGGGCGACGCCATTCTTGATCACGGCGCGGACATCGTTCTCCAGCGCATCGAATTCGTTGGGCAGATGGAAGTGCAGATCCAGTCCGCGATGGTTCACGCTCTTGAGACTCAGGACGAGCTCGCCCTGCGGGATCTCTTTCCTCACACGGGCAAAGCCCGTCATGCTGCGTACCCTCACTGGTTGATCACCGTTCCGGCATCCTCGAATTGGAGTTCGTGGAGCCTTTGATAAATCCCGCCTTGGGAAATGAGTTCTTCGTGGGTGCCTGTTTCGCGGATCTGGCCCTTTTCGAATACCACGATCTTGTCCGCGCGCCGGATCGTGGAAAGCCGGTGTGCGATGACGATTACCGTACGGTGCTCCATCAGGTTGGCCAGCGCCTTTTGTACCAGCATTTCGCTCTCCGTGTCCAGATGGCTGGTGGCTTCGTCCAGAATCAGAATGGGCGCATTCTTTAGCAGGGCGCGCGCGATGGAGAGGCGCTGCCGCTGCCCGCCCGAAAGCTTGACCCCGCGGTCGCCAATCACCGTTTCGTAACCTTCCGGTAGGCGCATGATGAATTCGTGGGCGAGCGCGGTTTCCGCCGCCGCCTGTATGGCTCCCGGCGCCACGCCCTGCCGGCCATAGGCGATGTTGTTGGCCACCGTGTCGTTGAACAGAAACGTGTCCTGCGCCACCAGGCCGATCTGCCCGCGCAGGCTGGCCAGGCTGAAGCTGCGCACATCGCGCCCATCAATCTGGACGCTGCCCTCGGTCGGATCGTAGAACCGCGGCACCAGGTTGGCGATGGTGGTTTTGCCGCCGCCGCTCGGTCCCACCAGCGCAACCACCTCCCCCGCCTTGACTTCCAGGTTCAATCCCTGAAAACGGAAGCCGTCGGGCGATCCGGGATAGTGGAAACCGGCGTTCTCGAAGACGATATGCTTCTGGATACCGCTGAGTTGCGGGGCGCTGGCCTCATCGACCACGGTTTCCTGGTGGTCCAGGTATTCGAAGACCTTCTGGGACGCGCCCAGCGCCTGCTGGAAGATGTTGTAGATGCCGACCAGTCGCTTCAGCGGCTCCAGTAGCATCAGCAGCGCGGTCAGGAAACTGGTGAACGTGCCGGCGGTGAAGGCGCCGCCCTTGATCTGAAGTCGCGCGTAATGCAGCAACGCCACAATGGTGAGCGCCGCGCAGAAATCGATCACGGGGGAAGATAGCCCCTGTTGCAGCACGTAGCGGACGTTGGTCTTGAACAGGCGGTGCGAGGCCTCCCGGAAGCGGCGGGATTCGTAGTTCTCGGCGGTGAACGCCTTCACCACCATGTGGCCGCTCAGGGTCTCCTGGAGAATTTGATTGATCTCGGCCTGGCGCTCCTGCGTGCTGCGGCTGGTGCGGCGAATGCGGCGGCCCATGCGCATGGTGGGCAGCATCACCGCGGGCACCACCACCAGGCAGATCAATGCCAGCCACGGATCGTTACTGAAGAGCACGTACAACAGAAAGGCGGCGGAGAAAAACTGGCGCAGCAGGTCGGCCAGAATCTGCGATGTGGCCACCTGGACCTTATCCACATCGTTCATGATGGACGACATCAACTGGCCGGTGGAGTGAGCCTCGAAAAACTCGGCGCCCTGCTTGAGAACCTTGTCGAAGACGGCGTTGCGTAGCCTGGTGACGCTGGCGAACCCTGCGTAACTGACCAGATAGTTGCCCAGGTAATCGCATACCCCCTTGGTGAAGAACGCCAGCAGGAGCGCCGTCGCGATCATCGTCCAGGCGCTGCCCCGAAACGGCACAAAGCTGTCCAGATAGAACTGGTGGCCGAGGAAGGGATGGGGCAGGAGGGGAATTCGCCCCTCCGGAGCATTCGGCACCAGAACGCGATCGAAGACCGGCTGAATCAGCAGCGGCACCGTGCTCTGCGCGGCGCCGGCCAGTGCCATAAGGACGACGGAGATGAGAATCTGCGGCCAGTACTTGCGGCCGTACGACATCAGGCGCAGAAGTTGCGTCATGCCGGTACCCGCAGGCGCTGCATCGCCGAGAGCACCTGAGTGACGGTCACATCGGCGATGCCGCCAGTAGATGCGGCCACTTCGCCAGAGGTGCGCCACGGTCCCCAGATGGCGGGGTCGCTGGGGCCGAAGATCACCACGCAGGGCAGTCCGAACGCGGCGGCCATATGGGCTGGGCCGGAATCGTTGCCGGCGAAGAGCGCGGCCCCGGCGAGCAGCCGTTTCACTTCGGAGAGCGAGGTCTGGAGGGTGCGGTATCGGCGGAATGGCGCGAGATCGTCGCCCGGCGCCCCGATGAAGACGGGGGAGAGACCGGATTGCGCGAGGTGGTCGGCGAGGGCCAGGAAATTGCCGGCGGCCCACGTCTTTTCCGGTGTCGCCGCGATGGCGTGAATAATCGCCGCTTTGGGCTCGATAGTAAGCGGGGCGGCCCCACCCGGGACCAGCTTCGCGCCGGGGATTTCGCAAATTGGGGCGCCCAGGAAGAAGATCGCGCTGGCCAGATGTTCGGCGGTGTGGACAGTGCGGTCCACGTGCAGAATTTCCTGGGCGCGCGGGATTTGTACGTTGTAGACGAACTGCTGACGGTAGTGTCCGAAGCCGGCCCGGTACCTGGCGCCGGAGAGTTCCGTCATCCAGGCACTGCGCGTGCCGCCGTGCAAGTTCAGGCAAAGTTGCGGACGGAAGCGGCGCAGCGCAGCCAGTTCGGGGGCGTGAATTTCGGCGAGATCGGGGTTGCCTTCGAAGATCTCACGGAACCGATTCTCCACGAAGATGGCCAGCCGGAGGTCCGGCCGGAAGCGTTTCAGAATGTCGAGCGCGGGTGTCGTGAGGACGCAATCGCCCAGGCTCCTCAGCCGGAGGATGGCAATCCGGCTGCCCCGCGGCAAACACTCTAAAACGCTGTCCACGGCCTAGTCTTCGATCTTCGCCTCGTCGACCAGCATCACCGGGATGTCGTCGCGAATCGGGTACACGCGATGGCACTCGACGCACTTCAAACCGCTCTGGTCGGCTTTCAGTTCGACCGTCGCCTTACACAGGGGACACACCAGAATTTCGAGCAAATCTTTGCTGATAGCCATAGCGAGTCTTCAGTTTAGCAAGGGATGCGGCCCACCGGAGATTGGCGTTGCAGCGCCATTCGCTCCCTGCGGGGCTGCCGCCTTCAGGCCGCGGATTTCATTTCGGCGCGGGCTTTGGTGACGCATGCCAGGAATTGGCGGGCGCGGTCTTCGATGATATCGAATCGGCCCTCCTGAATCGTCTTGGCGTCTACCATCTCCGTCCCGACCGCGATGGCACTGGCGCCCGCCTTGAGGAAGTCGGCAGCGGTCTCCAGGTTGACGCCTCCGGTGGGAATCATGGCGATGTGCGGGAACGGGCCCTTGAGTGCCTTGATGTACCTGGCTCCGCCCACGTTCCCGCATGGGAAAATCTTGACGGCATCGGCGCCGGCCTCCCAGGCGGTCAACACTTCGGTCGGCGTGAGCGCGCCCGGGAAGATCACCTTGGAATAGCGCTTCGCCATTTCGATGGTGGAGAGACGCAACGCGGGCGTGACGAAGAATTGGGCGCCGGCCAGCATGCAGGCGCGCGCCGTCTCCGGGTCCAGCACGGTGCCCGCCCCCAGCATCATCTTATCGCCCAGACGATCAGCTACCTTTTCCAGCGCCCGGATGGCGCCGGGGACGGTCATGGTGATCTCGGCGGCGCGCACCCCGCCCTGGTAAATTGCTTCCACCGCCTGGACAGCGCTTTCCGAACTGGACACGCGAACGATCGGGACGACACCGATTCCGGTTATGAACGCGAGGATCCCTTGGGACGTCATGATTGATACGCTATCATGCCGCCCGGCTT
>JAPKZC010000256.1:0-333 GCA_026394025.1 Candidatus Solibacter sp. | reverse complement strand
CGTCCAACCTTCACGAATACTCCCATGTCAGTGAATGACCAGGTTGCGCGGATCACCCAAAGTCCACCGCTGGTATCCTCGCCAAGTCTGTGCCGGTTCCTGCGTTACATTGTCCAGGAAACGTTGGCGGGGCGCGCTTTGGGCATCAAGGAACAAGTGCTCGGTCTGGAGGTATTCGACCGCGGACAGGATTTCAATCCGCGGCTGGACCCCATCGTGCGCGTGCAGGCCCGGAATTTGCGCAGTCGTCTGGCAGTGTACTACGCCGGCCCGGGGACGGCGGATCCCATCCGGATCGAACTGCCCAAGGGCACTTACGTCCCGGTGTTCCAC
>JAPKZC010000741.1 GCA_026394025.1 Candidatus Solibacter sp. | reverse complement strand
GCGCCCTCACCGAAAGCCAGTTCCTAAAAAACGAAATTATATTTGCCTTTTTTTCAATCAGTTACGAAGAACACCCCGGGGAAAGCTTGGTTGGGGGCGAGTACTATGTTCGCGGGTGTTCAGCCAGGCGGGTGGAAAGCCCCACGGCCTGCGCGGGTAGAAATCGGGCAACGGTCCCGACGGTGACTCAGCCGTCCCGAACCAATCCCCGCGACGACAAGGTCGTCGCTCAAGTAAGGATTGGTCCCTCCACTGCCCGCGCGGCGTCGGGTTTTCCGCCCGCCTGGCTGAACACTGATCCCTTGTGATGAGTGGACTCCTTACTCAACGGGGACGCTGTGAGGGCGTCCCCGTTCTTTTTCCACTCCTCCAGCGCCGGCCGCATTCGTGGTCCGGTCGTGCGTATGTGGGTTTTTCGGTCTGTAGCCTCCGCTGCCCGCTTCGGTTGCAGGGCGGCCCCCTTTGGCGGGGGGGCATCCATTCCGGGTCGCATTCTCGGCGAAGGGGTTCGCCGCGCGCTCCCGATGAGCCCGCTGAAGCGTGGTGCGGAGGCTCTCGAAGCCGGGGACGGTTGGGCACCGTCCCCGGCCTTTTTTCTGCATTTCCACCCTATAATGGAAGGGTCTCCAGCGCCCAATGACTTCTCCGCTCCCCGACTCCCGCATTCGCGTCGCCAGCGACGCCGCCCCGCCGAGCCAACCGCCCGGAAACCAGATCTCGCAGTGAGCACCCCGCCCGAGCCCGATTCCGCCCAGTCCGGTCCGCATCTGCCTGTCTGTGGATGGAGTAAGTATGGGCCTCCGGGAACTTGCTGGACAAGTTCTCTCGATGGTTATAAACTGTTTGCAAACATACCCTCAACTAAAAGGAAGCAAAGTGTTACCGTTGTGGGGGTCGCAAACATCTGCCAGCAGGCCGAGTCACCTGGCGGCGTCTATGCAAGAGAGTCTCGTTTCTGAACTTCAGGAGATTGAAAAGCGCGAAGCGTTGCAAAGGGTGCTGGCCAGCGGAACGTTTCACCGCGCCGACCAGTTGAAGACACTCCTGCGCTACGTGTGTGAGCGGGCCATCTCTGGCAGGGGCGAAGGTCTGGACGAGTATACTGTCGCGGTGGAAGCTCTGGGCCGGCCTCGTAACTATACGCCGTTGGAAGACGGGACGGTCCGTAACAGGATCCACCATCTGCGCCACCGGCTGGAACACTACTACGCCCTGGAAAATCGGCTGGATCCGGTCCATATCGTGCTGCCCAAGGGGAGCTATTGTCCCAGCTTCCAGCGACAGATGATTGAAGCCCCGGCGGCTCCGCGCCTGGAAGCCCTACGGCCCGCGCCTCAGGCAGTCTGGAACCGTCCGGTCCCGCTCTGGAGCGTGTGCGCCATTTCCGCCATCGCCCTGGTATTGGCGGCTGCCGGTTGGTGGGCAGGCGGCAAGGCGCGGCCCGGTCCGGATGCGGTATTGGCCGAAGCGTGGGGGCCGTTGCTGGCCAAGAATGCCAACCCTCTGATCTGCATTGCGACATCGGCGCAACTCGCGCTAATCCAGCGTCCTCCGGAGCCGCCGGGCAAGCCCACAGTCACTTCACCGGACCTGCTGGAATGGTACCAGAGCCTTCCGGGCCTGCCTCCGTCCAAGCAGATCTACCTGGGGCCGTCCTTGACGGCGCCATTCTGGGGCGACGTCGCCGGAGTGCTTGCGGTAAGCCGGGTGCTGGAAGGCGTCGGGATCACTCCCGAAGTCCTGCCCGAGTCGTCCATTCAACTGCGCGGCATGAACAAGCGCAACGTGCTGATGTTCGGTCGCCCGGGGTTCAGCAAGACAACCGACCTGTATCTCGCAGAGAAGCCTTTCCGCGTACGAATTCCAGACGAACGGCATGGCAACGTGATCTGGAACGTAGATCCGAAACCGGGTGAGCTGCCGGAGTACGACAACCGGGAGGCTTCTCGCGCGGCGAATCGCGACGTCGCATTCGGCCTCATTACCGTGATGCCAAGCTTGGGAGACCCCAACCTGCGAACCATCGTGCTCTCCGGGACGCTCTCGCCGGGCACCCAGGCCGCCAGTGAGTTCTTTTCTTCGCCGAAGCAGCTCCAGGCTTTTCTGCGCCTGCTTCGCAAAGAGGGTCATGCGGGATTCCCGCCCTCCTACCAGGTGATTGTTCGCTCCAATATATTCGACACGTCCGCTCTCGACGTGCAGTACGTCACCCATCGCGTGATCTCAAAATCGCGCAATTAGTGCGGGCTGGCATCTGCCCGCGCCGCAGCCCGATGCTGCCGCCGGCGCTTGCGTGCGGCCTTCGCTTGGCGTTAGCCTGACTGCTGATGACGGAATATGCTACCAACCCTCCGGAGGCCAGCACCAGCCGGAGAACATTCGTACAACTGGTCGCAGGGGGAATCGGCCTCGCAGCCGCATCCCGATCCCACGCCGCGACGCCTCCGAGCGACAAGATTCAATTCGGCTTCATCGGCCTCGGCCGACAGGGGACAGCGCGCCTCAATGAGTTCATGAAGCATCCCGACGTGGTGGCGGCGGCGGTCTGCGACCTGGACCAATCGCATCTCGATGCCGCCGCGGCGGCCGTCGAAAAGGCGCAGGGCCACAAGCCCGCGACGTACCACGACTTCCGCAAGCTACTGGAGCGCAAAGACCTCGATGCCGTAATGGTGGCCACCCCGGACCACTGGCACGCGCTCCCGGTCATCCATGCCTGCCAGGCGGGCAAAGACGTATTTGTGGAGAAGCCCCTGGCGTATTCCATCGGCGAAGGCCGCGCCATGGTCGCCGCCGCGCTCAAGCACAAGCGCATCACCCAAATGGGGAACCACATCCACAACGATCGCCCGACCTACCGCCGCGTCGTGGAGGTCATCAAGTCCGGCGCGCTGGGCCCCATCCATCGCGTCGATTGTTCCCTGACCACCGGAAGCACGCCGATTGGCAAGGCCGCCGATGCCGCGCCGCCGCCCGAACTCGATTATGAGTTCTGGCTCGGGCCCGCGCCGAAACGCCCGTACAATCCCCTACGCTCTCATTTCACCTACCGCTATTTCTGGGACTACTCCGGCGGCGCTTTGATCGACTTCTGGTGCCACTACACCGATGTCGTCCACTGGGCGCTGGACTTGCAGGCGCCCAAGAGCGTCTCGGCCACCGGCGGCCGCTGGGGCGTGGATGACGCCGGAGAGACTCCCGACACGCTCGAGGTGGTTTCCGAATACCCCAACCTCATCCTGACCTGGACGCTGCACCCGAATGGGCGCCCCGGCTTCGACGCCATGGGCAGCAGCGTCATCTTCGAGGGTTCCGCCGCCACCCTGGTGACCAACTACAACCGCTACGAAGTGTATGTGAAGGGCAAGAAGGAGGAGTCCTTCCGGCCCCCGCCGCCCACCATTGCGGATTCGCCCGGCCACGTCCGCGAGTTCCTGGACTCCATCAAGTCGCGGCAGCGCACCACCTGCGATATCGAGTACGGCCACCGCCTGACCAAGGGCGGGCTGCTTGCCAACATCGCCTACCGTACCGGAGAGCGCCTCTATTGGGACGACTCTCGCGAACGCTTCACCGGCCGCACCCGCGCCAACCAGTACGTCACCCGCCGCTACCGCAAGCCCTGGAAACTGGGCTGAGTGCAGCATTTTCCAATTGAAGGATGAGCATGAAATCGGGGCGGGCGAATGAGGAGGCCGGGTAGCGGCCGACTCCTTTCTTTGGTTTTTGATTTCACATACAGGACGGTCGTCGTCGTCGCGTGCGCCGGGTGGGAAAGTGGGAAACCTGTCTTTGCGTTTTCCACTTTCCCAGGCGGTGCACGCCGGGGCGGTGGGAATGTGAAAATCTCGC
>JAPKZC010000513.1:1055-5951 GCA_026394025.1 Candidatus Solibacter sp. | reverse complement strand
GATCTTCCCTTTGGTGGGCGTGGGCTGGGTGAATTCGGTGAGCGGTTCGATCAGGGGAGTAACGTTGTGCCGTGCCTGCACGGGTTCGGCGGGCGGCGACAGGAGGTCGCTGGGCAACAGTACGATCAGCATCACGCCGGCGATGTGGAGCAATAGGGACGTTACGCCCGCGACCCCGGAACGGCCGCGGGAAGCGGGGTCGCCCCACTCGGTCAGAAGGTGCAGTGCGACGTCATCGGGAGGTGGCCCTACGGTTTCCATCCATTAACCAAGGTTTTGGAGACAACTTCGGAGTGCTCTTTGATTTTATCAAGAATCGCCAGAGCAGCCGCTAATGTTCGACGCGCCGTGACGCCGGAAGATTTCGGCAAACTCCGCGAGGCCAGGGAATCCAGGAATGCGTCGAATTGGAGCATGAGCGGTTCGCCTTTGGGAACGGGCGCTTGTTCGAAGCCGATCTGCCTGTTGCCGCTCACGCTGAAGATGGCAAGATCCTGGCGAGCGTAGTCGAGCGAGAGGTATTGATTGGGCTGGAAAAGGCGGAGCTTGCGCACGCGCTCAGTGGAGATGCGGCTGGCGGTGAGGTTGGCCACGCAGCCGTTGGGGAACTGGAGGCGGACGTTGGCGATATCCACCTTGCCGGAGAGAATGGAGATGCCAGCAGCGCGGATCTCGTCGGGTTCGGCCCCGGCGAGCGCCAGCACGAGGTCCACGTCATGGATCATGAGATCCAGCACGACATCGACATCCAGGCTGCGCGGGCTGAAGAGATTCATACGGTGGATCTCGAAGAACAGGGGCAGGGTGACGCGCTGTTCGAGGGCAAGGACGGCGGGGTTGAAGCGCTCCAGGTGGCCCACTTGGAGGATGCCGCGCCCAGCCCGCGCCGCGGCGATCAGGCGATCGGCGGAGGCGAGGTCGATGGCGATAGGCTTTTCCACCAGGACGTCGATGCCGGCTTCGAGAAGGTAGCAGCCGATATCGGCGTGGACGGTGGTGGGCGCGGCGATGATGGCAGCGTCAACCCTGCCGGGGAGGGCGCGCGCGTCGGTGAGCGCGTCGGCGTGGTAGCGTGCGGCGGCTTCGGCGGCGCGGCCGGCGTCGGCATCGACGATGGCGACGAGTTGCGCGCGCGCGGATTCGTGGACCACGCGGCAGTGGTGGAGTCCGAATACTCCGGCGCCGATGACGGCTACTCTAGGTTGCGACATAGGTGGATTACCAATTGGGGGAAGGGCTCTTCAACGCACAGACGGGGCGGCGTTTTGACGCGGAGGCGCGGAGACGCGGAGAATACCGGGAACAAGGTGGAGGGAGGAGGAGGGTGCACGTGTTGGGGCAGGCGGCACGCGGAGGGAGCGGAGAACGCAGAGGACCTCGCCACGGACGACGTCCGTGGGGGAATGAGCTGGGAAACCTGGTGCGTAGGTCCGGCGGCGCGGAGGGAGAGGCGTTCGAGCGAGGTTTCCGGAGAGAACCTAGGCATCCTGGCCTACGATGGCGATGCCGGCGGTGTTGGCAGCGGCGATCATTTCTTGTTTGTCGAGCATCAACGTTCGTCCGGCTTCCACGGCGAGGACAGTGGTGCCGGTTTCCTGCATCACGGGTATGGTGTCCAGGCCGACGACGGGGACGTCGAACAGAAGGTGCTCGCGGCGGCGCGCCACCTTGACCATCGCCATGCGGCGGCCATTGACCAGGGTGGCGGCGCGGCGTAGCATGGCGTCGGTGCCTTCCATGGCCTCCACGGCCACGCAGGCGCGTTCGCAGATGGCGACGCTCTGTCCCACGTCGAAGCCGGCCAGGGCATTGGCCACGCGGCGGCCGTATCCGACATCGGTGAGCTCCTGCTGCTCCGGCTTGCGGCGCGTCATAACGCCGGCGGTGGCCAGCAGGGGCTTGAGCAGCATCGTGGAATCGCGCAGGTGAATGCCTTCGTCCGCCAGGATTCTGATCACGCCGCCGATCAGGCCGTCGGTATTCTTGGCAGGGAGGGTGGCGAGGAGCTTAAGCAGACGCCAGTCGGCGGCGATGGAGGAAAAGATCTTGGCGTGCTTCACCTGGCCGCACATCATGACCTCGGTGATGCCATCCCGCTTGCAGATGTCGATCATCTTTCCGCGTTGGCCGAGGGAGACCCAGTGACAGCGCGCGGCGAGAGACTCCACCTCCTTGGAGGCTTCTTCCTGAATGGCGATGACGGTGATCTCATACCCGAGTTGTCGGGCGCTTTCGAGGGCGAGTAGGGGGAATCGGCCGTTGCCGGCGATCAATCCGTAGCGTGTCATTTCACGACGCCGCGGTCGCTGGTGCGGATGAACTCGAGGAGTTCGTCCACTTCGGCGCAGGGCGGCACCTCGGCGCGGATGCGCTCGATGGCTTGGCTGGTGTTGAGTTTGGCCCGGGTGAGCAGGCGGAAGGAGGTTTGCAGGGCTTCGATGACGGGAGTTTGAAACCCGCGGCGTTCCAAGCCGACACGGTTGGCGCCGAAGACGCCAATCTCGCGCTTGCCCACCGTGGTGGAGTACGGCAGCACGTCCTGAACGACCACGGTGTAGGGGCCGACGAAGGCGTGGCGGCCGATGCGGCAGAACTGATGGACGCCCACGAAGGCGCTAACGTCGGCCCAATCGCCGATAGTCACGTGGCCCGCGAGGGTGACGCCGTTGGCCATGATGACACGGTCGCCGATGTGCACGTCGTGGGCGATGTGGGTGTAGGCCATGAGCAGGTTGTCGCTGCCGATGGCGGTGAGCAACCCTCCGCCCTGGGTGCCTCGATGGATGGTGACGAACTCGCGGAAGCGGTTGCGGTGGCCGATGCGGGTCTCGGCGCGCTCGCCCCGATACTTGAGGTCCTGGGAGGCCACGCCGGCGGTGCTGTAGGGGAAGAAGATATTATCTTCGCCGACCCAGGTGGGGCCTTCGAGGTAGTTATTGGCCATCAGCCGGGTGCGGGCGGCGATGTGGACTTCGGCTCCGATGATGCAATAGGGGCCGATGTCGGCGCTGGCTTCGATCTCCGCCGTGGGATGGATGATGGCGGTGGGGTGAATCGGCATCGTTCAGGCAATCGCTGGGGCGGGCGGCTTCTCTTCCTTGTCGGCGAGCTTGCACATGACTTCGGCTTCGGCAACGACTACGCCGTCCACGGTGGCTACCCCAGCCATCTTGGCGACGCTGGCTTTGCGCTTGAGAATCTTCATTTCCATGCGCAGGGTGTCGCCCGGTACCACGGGGCGGCGGAATCGGGCGTTCTCGATGGCCACCAGGAGCACCAGTTTGTTGGCGCGGTCCGCCATATCGTGGAGCACCAGGATGCCGGCTGTCTGCGCCATGGCTTCCACGATGAGGACACCGGGCATGACCGGAAAATCGGGGAAATGGCCAGTGAACTGGGGCTCATTGGCGGTCACGCACTTGATGCCAACGATGCGGTCGGCCTCCATCTCCACGATGCGGTCTACCAGAAGAAACGGGTAGCGATGGGGCAGAATGGCCCGAATTTCATTAATGTCCAAAATCGGCATGGAAGCTTGTATTATAACAGCCGTGGATTCTATTCTCTCTTTTGCACGCGCACACGAGGCGGAAATGGCGGCTACCATCCGGCGTTTCGTGGAGTGCGAGTCGCCGAGCGACGATTCTGCGGCGGTCAGCCGGTTCGTAGAACTGGTTTCGGACACAGTGGCGCCCTTCGCCAAGGTGAAGACTTATCCGGGCGGCAAATTCGGCCGCCTGATGGTGGCGGAGATGCAACTGCCTGGACGCCGCAAGCGCGGGCAGGTGCTGGCGCTGGGACACTCCGATACGGTGTGGCCCGTGGGGACGCTGCGCAGCATGCCGTTCCGCCAGGTGGACGGGCGCTTGTGGGGGCCGGGCGTGCTGGACATGAAGGCGGGCATCGTATTCTTCGTGTTCGCCGTGCGGGCGCTACGCGAACTGGATATCGCAGCGGGGTCCAAGGTGCTGCTGCAACTGAATCCCGATGAAGAAGTTGGCAGCGACGTCTCGCGCGCGCTGACCGAGAAGAACGCGGCACGCAGCAAGGCTGTGCTGGTGCTGGAGCCGGGCACCGGGCTGACGGGCAAGTTGAAGACGGCACGCAAAGGGGTGGGAGATTTCAGCGTGGTGGTCAAGGGGCGGGGGTCGCACGCGGGGGTCGATTTTGAGGCGGGGGCGAGCGCCGTGGTGGAACTGGCGCGGCAGATCGAGCGGATCGCGGGCTTCAAAGAAGGGCCTGACGGTGAACCCGGGCGTGATCCGGGGCGGGACGCGTACCAACGTGGTGGCGGCGGAGGCGCGGGTGGAGGTGGATATACGAGTGCTGCACTTGCGGGATGCGCCGGCGTTGGAGAAGAAGTTTCGGGCGCTGAAGCCGTTCGACCGGCGTTGCACGATCGAGGTGACTGGGGGATTGAATCGGCCGCCGATGGAGCGCTCGGCGGGAATTGTGGCGTTGTTCCGGAGGGCGCGGGAGTTGGGACGGGAGATTGGCGTGGAACTGGAGGAATCGCTGACCGGAGGCGGTTCGGACGGCAACTTCACGGCGGCACTGGGAATCCCGACGCTGGATGGTTTGGGCGCGGTGGGCGAAGGGGCGCACGCGGCGAACGAGAGCCTGTTGGTTGACCGCATGGCGGATCGCACGGCGCTCGTGGGAAAACTGCTAGCGGCGCTGTAGGGGCGCGTTCGGAAGTTCAGCCACGCATCGAGAAACCGCTTGCTCACGCGCGCGGCTCTGATTACACCATGGCCTGCAAGTTGGCGATGACGTCGCGCATGGCCTGGGATTGGGCGCTCAACTGCTCTGATGCGGCGGCGCGTTCTTCGGCGTTGGCTGCCGTCGTGGTGGTGACCTGCTCCATCTGTCTGAGTGCCTGGGCGACCTGATGCA
>JAPKZC010000513.1:0-1002 GCA_026394025.1 Candidatus Solibacter sp. | reverse complement strand
CGGCATCGACGGAGGCGGAGACCAGTTCGGCGGTATTGCGGGCGGCATCGGCACTGCGCTGCGCGAGGGCGCGCACCGCCTGCGCGACCACAGCAAAACCGAGACCGGATTCCCCCGCGCGTGCGGCTTCCACGCCGGCATTGAGGGCCAGTAGATTGGTCTGGAAGGCGATTCCATCAATGGTTTTGACGATCGCCGAAATCTTGCCGCCGGAAACCACGATCTCGCGCATGGAAGTGAGCATGTCGTCGAGCTTGCGGTTGGCCTCGGCGACAAAACCAGTTTCAGCATCGATGAGCTGAGCCACGTCATGGGTGCCGGACGCGTTCTTCTGGGTCATGGAACCGATCTCCGCAGTGGCGGCCGATGTCTCTTCGAGCGACGCGGCTTGTTGGCTGACAGCCTGGGCGAGCGCCTGGTTGGATTGGGCAATCTGTTCGGCCGCCCCGGCGACCTGCTGGCTCATCTCCAGGAGCTGACGGGTGCTGTGGCGCAGTGAACCGGCCACTTGGCGAACCACCCACAACCCGGCGACGCCGGCGAGGAGGCCAAAGGCAACGGCCAGGCTGACTCCCCAGAAGCTGAGCGAAGCCTGACGGCCAGTGGCCGTGCGCGATTCCGCCAGCAGTTTCTGCTGTTCGGCTTGGAGTGCGTCCGCTGCTTCTATGATTTTGGGAAGTATGGGATAGATCTGACCCACCATAATCTCGTGCGCCTGGGAGAAATCCTTGTGCGCGGCCATATCCAGGTATTTGCGGTAGAACGACTCCCAACTGGCGATTCCGGTCTGGATGGTGTCCAGGGATGCCAGCTCGGCGGTGGTATGGACGAGCCGACGCATCGCCGTGGCATCCTGTGCCAGTTTCGCCCCCCTAGCTACAAAAGCGTCGCGGTTGGCGTCCACGCGGTCCGGCGTGTGGCAGGCGGTGCATCCCGCGTCCTCGCCAGAGCTTCCGGGCACATTGCGGACCATGGTGTTCAGTAGAGAGATTTCGGCCAGCG
>JAPKZC010000529.1 GCA_026394025.1 Candidatus Solibacter sp. | reverse complement strand
GGTACCAAGATCGCCTGCCGCCGGATCCACTGGCGATACTGCTCCGCCAGCGGCATCAACTTCGTCCGTGCGTCTTCGCCATCCCGCAGATTCGCCAGATCCTCCATTCGCAAGGTCACGCCGTCGAGTTCGGCCGGAGCCACGCGCTCCACCAGCCCTTCGGGAACCCAGCAGGTCCGCACGCACTCGGCATCGCCATCGGCCGCGACGTTGTGCCCCACGGCATACTCGCCTACGTCCCGATACTGAAGGTCCGCGACGCTCTCGTCCCAGTCATCGCTCACGAGGCCGCGCGCATCGGGCCGGGGCACGAATGGCGCATCCGCCCGCACTTCCAATGCTGTCTGGAAAGCGAAAGCCTCATCCTTGATGCTGTCCAGTTCCTTTGGTGTACGCCGGTTCACCAGGAAGACCGAGACCGTGCGTGCGCCCGCGGGCAGACCGGATTGCGGATCGAACTGGCCCACCGGCTGCACCATGAGCGCGATGCGCAATCCATCGCTCCGCGGGACCTTGTACTCGTGCGGCCGATCGAGGCGTTGTGGCACCGGAATCTCGACCTCTTCCTCCAATGCCGTCCGCCGCCACGTCTCCGCGCGATCGTCGCCCTGGCGGCGGTATTCGCCCCAGCGAACGCGCACCTTGAGAGTCTTCGCCGCGCGCGGCAACAGGACGCTGAGCCCGATGGAACTCGGGAAATAACGCTGCTTGGCAGCCGCGGCGGGTTCGGGCGCCAGGTCATCATCCATGCCGGATTCGCCGGCGGAGCTCAGTTCGTCGTCCGCGTCCACATTGGCGCGCTGCTCGGGGGCCGCGTCCAGCGGCGCAAGGAAGCCGGTCAGGTACCAGCGCGACGGCGATTGCGGGAGGACCTCCGCCGGATTGCCCAGCCCAGGGCCGGGACCGACGAGATCGAGTTGCAGCGCTTCAACCAGCTTGCCGCGAACCTGTGCGGATGTCATCCGTGCCTCCAGCCCGATTAGGATAACAGCCTGCTCAGAAGGTAGGACAGACGATCGCCTTTTGTCGTCTGTCAACTTGCCTTGCTTCGGCAAAAAGCGACAGGCCACGAAGCGATGGCCTGTCCCACCTAAACCCAAACCATTATTTGGGATGAGGCTTCAACTCGGAGATGCGATAGGTGTCGCCGTCGATCTGGAAGTAGAAACGCCAGTCCTGATCGATTCGCGCCTGCCAGCGGTCCTTGGATTCGTCGTACTTCTTGGCGTGCAGCCCAGGGTGGTTCAGGTTACGGACCAGGAAGTTCATTTGTTTGATGAACGCCTTCTGTACAGGCAAGGGAGCGCCAGCCAACTGCTCGATGGCCCGCTGCGAAAGATGAACGGTCATCAGGGTTTCTTGGATTTGGAAGGCTTGGCGCCGCGCGATCTCTTTTTCATAAAGGCGGCAATCTCAGCGCCGCTCTTAAACGGGCCGGAATAGGGGCCTTGTTCGGACTCGGCAAGGCTGGCATCGAGGGCGCGGCGCTGCGCGGGAGTGTATT
>JAPKZC010000940.1 GCA_026394025.1 Candidatus Solibacter sp. | reverse complement strand
GGGCCATGTCGCGTTCGCCGACGGCGGAGTCACCATCAACCTGCGCACGCTGGCGCTGACAGTGGCCCTGACCGGGAAGCAATTCGTGGCTGGGGACTACTGGCTGGCCGAGGTACGCAAGAACAAACACGCCGCCGGCGCGCCCAAGAACGCGGTGCTGACCGGGGCAACGCCCAACGGCATTGTCCATCACTACCTGAAACTGGCGACGGTGGCCTCCGGTAAGCTGCAAGTGCCTACTACCAAGGAGAGTCAGCACTTGAGCTTCCCGAAGCTGACGGAACTGGACGCCGGGGACGTGGGGTACCAGGCGGGCGCTAGCGGTTTCCTGGACTCCACGGACGACACGGTGAAGAAGGCGCTGGACAAGCTGACGGGCTTGCCGGCGTCATCCGTTCCGTACACCCCGCTCCATCCGCAGCCGGGCTCGGCCAACCATGTGTTCGAGGCTACAGACGATACGGTCCAGAAGGCGCTGGACAAAGTCTGCGGCATCCAGGCGAGGAACGTGCGATTCACGAGGCCCAAGCAGGCGGAGAATTCCATCTACCAGGTGGCGGCTACCCCGGTGGACACGGTGGACGAAGCGTTGAAGCTGCTGGCCAACCTCATGGCCGCGCACGTGAAATTCGAGCCGAAGAACTGCTCGATCCTGGAGAAAGCCGCGACCGTACAAGCGGCCCTGGAGGATCTCTGCGCGACCCTGGAGAAGTCGCTGCTGGACAATTCCGCCCGGCTGCTACTGTTCCGGCGGGGGCGGTGAAGGCCACGAGCAGCGCGACAGGGATTACGGCCATCACCGTGACGGCAAGCCCAGGCAAGTATATCGACGGCAAAGGCGGACTCCGGCAAGTGGATACGCCGCTCTCGCTCACGGCAGACGCGAAGGCGTACAAAACCCAGTATTCTTTCGATCGCGGCACGATGGCTTCCGCGGTGAGCGACTTGCAGGTTTTCGCCAGCCAGGAGCGCAAGTTGAAGACAGTGACCATGCAACCGGCGATCATGGCCAGAGCGGTGGCCACGCTCACTGCCAGGCTGACCGCGGCCACCTCGAAACTGCCCGTGTTCGGTGACAAGGTCGAGGCCGCAAATTGGGCGCAGGTGGATAACCTCGACATGGCGCATCCCGAGATGGCCGAGAAAGTGGGCGAGATTCTGATTGGCTCCATGAAAGCAACCACGGTGCCCGCCGAGGTGCAGCTCTATCTGTATGTCACGTTGGATTCCGGTGTCCCCGCGCTGCAGGTCAAATTCACCGCTCCGTCACCGGTTGCCGACGGCATACCCGGCCGCCAGATCCATCCACCCGGGGATGTGGAAAGCGTGCTGGATCCGAGCGGAGCGGAGGTGCCTGGATCGGTCCGCAACCTGCAGAAAGCGGTCTGGGCCCCCTATCAAAGCGCCGAATGCCCCCATCCGAATAGTGGCGAAGTCTGTCTGGGCATGCTCGGCGTTTCGGCTTCCCATGTTTTCGTCTGCCCCGATTTCAGAGAGCAGATCGAGTTCAC
>JAPKZC010000856.1:9798-13591 GCA_026394025.1 Candidatus Solibacter sp. | reverse complement strand
GAGAATAGCAAAGATGCCCAGTATTGCAAGTTCGGTGGAAATGGTGCCGCGCTCGCGCATCCGGGAACTGGCCGAGATCGCCATGACCATGGACGGCGTGTTGCGCCTTTATTTCGGCGAGAGCAATCTGCCCACCCCGGATTACATTAAGCAGGCCGCCAACCGCGCGCTGGCCGACGGGTACACGTTCTACACGGAAAATGCCGGTTTGCCCACCCTGCGCGGCGCGCTGGCCGATAACTACCGCCGCTTGCACGGTGTGGCTTTGGACCCCGCCACCGAGATCGTGGTCACAGCGAGCGGCGTGCAGGCGTTGAACCTGGGGATTCGCTGCGTGCTGAATCCAGGCGATGAAGCGATCGCGCTCACTCCGGCGTGGCCCAACGGACCGTCCAGCATCATGATGGCGAATGCCACGGTGCGCCAGGTGCCGCACCCGTTGGTGGATGGCCGCTACACGGTGGATTTCGAAGCGCTCGAAGCGGCTGTGACGCCGCGCACCCGCCTCCTGCTGTATACGTCTCCCTCTAATCCGCTGGGCTGGGTGGCCAGTGACGAGGAGCAACAGGGCCTGCTCGATTTCGCGCGGCGCCACGGCCTGTGGCTGATGGCGGATGAAGTCTACGACCGCCTGTACTACGCTGGCGTTGAGTTAGGCGAGCCCGTGCCTTCGGTGCTGCGCAAGGCCACGCGCGACGACGCGGTGATGGTGGTCCATTCGTTTTCGAAGACGTACTGCATGACCGGCTGGCGGGTTGGGTGGCTGATCGCCCGCAGGGACCTTGCGGAAAAGGCCACGCAATTGAACGAGTTCATCATCTCGCACGCGCCCACGTTCGCCCAGAAGGCCGCCGAGACCGCGCTGGCCGAGGGCGAAGGCGAACTGCGTCGCATGCTGGAGCGTTTGAAGGAGAATCGCGACCTATGTCTGGACGCGTTGCGCGGCTTGCCCGGCGTGACGGTTCCCAAGCCGGACGGCGCCTTCTACCTTTTCCCGCGGGTGGTGTGGTTAACGGATTCCTTCGCCTTCTGCCGGAAGTTATTGGAGGAGACCCGGGTGGGCTTGGCGCCCGGTGTGGCGTTCGGCGCGGGCGGCGAGGGTTCCTTCCGCATTTGCTACGCGGCGGAACGCAGTATCTTGGAACCGGCCATGGAGCGGTTGACGAAGTTCTTGCGCGCTCGCGCTTAGGCCGGGCCGTGGAAACCAACCAGTGCAAGTTCTGCGCCGCCGATATTCCGGTGCATTACCCGATTCTGTTCAGTAGGTAATAGAGCGCCAAACGCTTCTGGCCGCGCCCGTCCTTCACGGTCTGGAATAGTCCAACGGAGCCGTCGGTCAGGCTTCGCAAACCGGTAATCCAAGTTCCCAAGAGCACGCCGCGGTCAATCTCGCGGACCTCGCCCAGAAGCCGGCGGAAATCGGCCGCCCCGAAATGCTCAAGGGCGACGCTGGGCAGCGGAGCACCCTTACCCTTGGAAGTCGCCTTGGCTTTACACCGGCCGTGGAGAACGCCGTCAGCGCCCCGTTCAATGCGCAACTCGGCAACGCCCTCCGCGTGATTGGAATTGGCGACCACGTCCAACCGCCATGTGCCGGGCATGTCCTCGCCAGCCGCCGGACGCGCGGTCTGGAAGAGGCTGCGATGGTCCTCCGCGTCCATCTGCGGGAACTTGTACCGGCGCAGCAGCGGCGCGCACCAACCCCGTCTTCCATCGGGGAACCGCCCCACATAGCCGCGATACAGCACTACATCTTCCGTCACTACCTTCATCACGTCGTAAAAGAGATGCTCAAACACGGTCGTTAACGGCGCGCTCGATGGAAGTTTCTTCGAGGGTGTGCTTGAGTGGCACGCGGCCATCCAGGTAACGCGTCTCGCCCAAATAGCGATCTCCCTCACGCCAGAACCGCTTGAAGTACCCGGTATACAGCTGAGCGGCCATTTCGCCGAGCGGCAGGCCTTTCGGAAGGAAGCCCTTCCAGTACGCATCGTTGTAGATCTCATGGCGGACCGGATCTACCTGGCGCACTCCGCTGTTGATGATTCGATCGATTCCAAGCGTTCCCGAGGCGCGAAAGATGGCGTCCAGTTGCTTGTCTCCGGCCTTGGTCAGCGCGTCCGGATCCAATGCCGTCGCAGCCAGCGTCGCCGGCCCTTTCACCCGGGTGGACGCGGCCGGCGTGCGTTGTGCCTGCTCGCTCAGGAACCGGACTTCGTCCGGTTCCGGCCGCGCGCCGCGTACGAATGCCGCGCGGATCCGGCCCGCCTTTTCAAACAACTCCGAGTTCATCGTCCCCTCCATCCCGAGAGTCTACTGCAATGGAGTCAATACTACCAAATCCGCCCGAATCCAGAGCGATCGTTCATAGATCCGGTGATGTCTCAAGCGGCATCGACGATCAGTGAGGGTAATCTCCGCGGACCCGGCAAGAAACTATTCAGTCCGCGCGGTGTCTAACTTCGCGACGGGGAGGACCCGATGTTGGACGTCCGGGGGCTGACCAAGGAATACCGCAATCGCGCCGTCGTGGATCACGTGACGTTCACCGTTCCCCCCGGCGAGGGACCGGACACCTGGGACCCAACGGTAGCGGTGCGAGGCGCCGGCTGTGTTGCAGCCCGCGCCTCCGCCGGAAGCGGTCTACTTACTTCTTACGGATCTCATCGAGACGCTTTTGCAGGTACTCCTTATATTCCTTTATCAGCGCCGGGTCTCTCGGCGAGCCGTAAATCTCGCTCGATTTGTATTTGCCTTCGTCGAACTTCTTGCGCGTCCATTCGTCGTGGATATGGGTGGTGTCGGCGCGGTCGAGGATGTCGGCGAGGGCCTGCGGCGGGATGAACGAGACGCCTTCGCGGTCGCCGACCACGACGTCGCCGGGCATTACGGTGACATTGCCGATGCGTATAGGGATGTTGATGCCGGAAAGGGTGGCGCCCCCAATGGCGCTCGGGTGCACGCTCCGGCCGTAAGCGGGCATAGCCATTTCGGCGATGCCCTCCAGGTCGCGGATAGAGCCATCGATCACCATGCCGCCATTCTTGGTGGCCTTCATCACGTAATAGAACAAATTGTCGCCCACGATGGTGCCGCCTTCTTTCTTACCGAAAAGGTCGACAACCAGGACGTCGCCCGGCTGCAGCATATCGAGCGCGTACTGGTTATTCAGCATCTGCACGCCCTTCTCCTTCGCCTTGGCGGTGACCACGGCGTCGAGATCCGTGCGCGCCGGAATGAACTGCACGGTGAAGGCGCGGCCGACCATTTTCTTGCCAGGTTGGGTGACCATCCAGCCGTCGGCATACTGGCTATAGCCGCCGCCACCCCCGCCACGGCCGCCGCCGGGGACGGAGATCTCTTCCGTGGACATGCCGCGCGCCCGTTCGAGCAGAGCGTCGGGAACCTTGGGCCGTCCGTCGGGGAAGCGGTCGCCAGTCCAGGCCTTGGTGTACTCAGTCATTTGGTCTTTGGTCCAGGACCACAACTGCGCTGAGGCGGGCGCAGGGGCGAGGGTGGCCAACACTGCGCAGGCCAGGAGGCCCGCGCCGCTGTGGGAAGAGAATCGAATGATCATGTTGTTTAGCTCCATTGACGGTCGTTGGTGCGATCGGTATTCCATTGCGGGGCCGGCTCAAAGAGGCCCGGTTCCGCGAGGTGCTGCTTCATTGCTTCACCGTAGAGGGTAACTCGCGGTTGCAGGGTTCGCAACCTCGGCCCTCGATGGCCACCCTGCCGTCACTTCACCTTCATCACAAACACGCTTTGATCGTCGAAGGCCACGGTGGAGAAC
>JAPKZC010000856.1:0-9775 GCA_026394025.1 Candidatus Solibacter sp. | reverse complement strand
CGTCGGCCGACGAATTGCAGTGCGACCGCACTAGCTGCGCCAGGCGCCCCCGGCCGAATTCCGTGCCCGCCGCGTTCAGGTGATCCGTGATCCCGTCGGAGTAGAGAATAATGGTATCGCCGGGCTCCGCCTGGAATGTCACCTCCTCGTATTCCCGGGCGTCGAGCAGGCCCAGCGGCACGCCCTCCACCCGAATCTTGAGGATGTCGGCGCCGCGGCAAATCATCGGCGGGATGGCGCCGGCGTTGGCCATCACGATGCGGCGTGTGGTGGCGTCCCACAGCAGCAGACCCAGCGTCACGTAGCGCGCTTCCACGCGCCGCTCCACCAGGGCGTCGTTGAGCGCCTTCATCAACTCGGCGGGACGCGGCCGCCGCGGCGCCAGCGTGCGCAGTAATCCGCTCATCAGCCCGCCGTAAAGCGCCGCCGCCGCGCCCTTGCCGCTGACATCGCCCACGGCGATCACCGTCTGCCCCGCGCGCTGCTCGAAAATGTCGTAGATGTCGCCCGAGATCTCGCGCGCCGGCCGCAGCCGCACCGCCGCTTCCAGGCCCGCGATATCCGGCTGAGCGTCGGGCAGCAGGATGCGCTGCAGCTCGCGCGCCGCCTCCAGGTCTTCTTCCATGCGGCGCTCGCGCTGCGCCAGTTCGGCGTACAGCCGGGCGTTTTCCACCGAGCTCGCCACCTGCGGCGCCAACAGCGTCAGGGTGCGCACGTGGTCGTCGCTGAAGTAGCCGACGCGGTTGCTTTCCAGATCCAGCACGCCCACCACCCGGTCCTGCACGATCAAGGGCACCGCAACCTCAGAGCGAATGTCCGGGTGCGAGGCGATGTAGCGCGGATCCTTGGCGGTATCGTGCACCCGCACCGCCTCGCGCGATTCGGCGGCGGCGCCTGTGATGCCCTTGCCCAGCGGAACGTTGTCGATGTTTACCCGCTGGTCGTAACGGATGCTGAAGAGGTGCTTCAGCGCCTTCGCCTGGTGGTCCACCGAGAGAATGCTGAAGGCGTCATAGTCCATCAGATCGCGCATGGTACTGGCGATCTTGCTGAGCAGTTCGTTGAGGTCGAGGATGGAGGAAAACTCGCGCGAAATGTTGGACAGCGTCTTGAGCGTGCGGTTCTGCCTCTCTACGCGCCGGTAGAGCCGCGCGTTATCGATCGCGATGCCCACCCGCGCGGCGATCAGGCGCATCAGCGCGCGGTCGTATTCGTTGTATGCGTGGACCCGTGTGGATTGCAGGTCGATCACGCCCACCAGTTTGCCGCGCGCCGTCATGGGCACGGCCAGTTCCGTGCGCACCGCATCCACCGTGTTCAAATAGCGCGGGTCGTTGCGCACGTCCCCGACTAGTACGGGTTCCCGGCTGGCGGCGGCGGTCCCGGTAATGCCCTCGCCCAGCGCGACGGAGAGGTTGCGAATGACTTCGTCGCGATGGCCCACCGCGTGGCGGATGCGCAAATCGCGCCGCCGGTCGCTATACAGCAGGATGGCGAACAGATCGTAGGGCAGTACCTTCTGCACGATCTCCGCCACATTGGCCAGCAACTGGTCCAGGTCCAGCGTGAGCGTAATGGCGGCCGACACCTCAAGCAGGTAATCCAGCAGCTCGCTTCGCTCCTTGAAACGTACGGCGGATTTGCGCGTGCCCTGCATGACCTTCTCGACCGTGCGGCGGTCAGGCAGCGGTGGCCTCGACAATCTTGACGCTGGCGCTGGCGCCGATCCGCGTGGCGCCGGCCGCGGTCATGGCCTGGACGTCCTCGAGCGTGCGAATGCCGCCACTGGCTTTGACGCCGAGGAGGGGACCCACCGCAGCGCGCATCAGGGCGATGTCGTGGGTGGTGGCTCCGGAAGTGGAAAAACCGGTCGAAGTCTTGACGAAATCCGCGCCCGCCGACTTCGAGATCTTGCTCGCCACGGTCTTTTGCGTATCGTCCAGCAGCGCCGTCTCCAGAATCACTTTGACAATCGCGCCGGCCTCGTGAGCTACCCGCACCACGGACTGTATGTCGTTCTTCACGGCATCGGTATCGCCCGAACGCAGCGCGCCCACGTTGATCACCATGTCGATCTCCTGCGCACCGGCGCGCAGCGCGGCCGCGGTTTCGGCCACCTTGGCTTCCGTGCTGGTGGCGCCCAGCGGGAAACCCACCACGGTGCAAACCTTGACCGGCGAACCCGACAGTTCCGCCTTCACCAACGGCACCCAGTACGGATTCACGCACACGCTGGCAAACCGGTACTCGCGCGCCTCGCGGCAAATCTTGAGGACGTCGGTCCGCGTCGCTTCGGGCTTGAGGATCGTGTGATCGATCAGCGCCGCGATGCTGGGGTCGATCCTGGTCAGTTTCTCGCTGGCCGAGACGCGCGACGCGCCTGCAGCAATGATCTCCTTGGTATTCCGGGCGCACGTCTGCACGCAGCGCTGCACGCAACCCGGACACACCTGATCGGGCAGGTTGAGTCCCTCGCCCTTCTTGGGACTGACGCCTGACGGAACAACGCGCGCCAGCAGTTCTTCTCCGATCTGGGCGACGAGTCTATCGAGTTCCGTATGCGTCACGAGGACACCTTCCTGGCGTATTGCCGCTCAATGTCCATGATTTTCTGGACGCGCGCCTGGTGCCGCCCACCGGCGAACGGAGTCTCCAGCCAGGTGCGCAAAACGTCCTCCGCCTGGGTCTGCGTCAGGAGCCGCGCACCGAGCGTAAGCACATTTGAATCATTGTGTTCGCGGCCGTTCCTGGCGGAAGCTTTATCGTAGCACAGGGCCGCGCGAATGCCTGGAACCTTGTTGGCCGCCATGCAGGAACCAATGCCCGCGCCATCGATAATCACGCCCCGCGTGGCGGTTCCCGAGGCCACCAGTTTCGCCACCATGTGGGCGATATCCGGATAGTCGGCCGGCTTCTCCTCGTTCACCCCGACGTCGCGCGCTTCGAAGCCCAAGCTCTCCATCAGCGGCTTGAGCGCTTCCTTCAGGCGATAGCCGCCGTGATCGCTGCCGATCGCCACCGTGCGCTCCGGGGGCGCCAGCGCCGATAGTTGATCTTCCGGCACTTCCACAATGCGCACGCCGCGCCCCGCCGCAACCTCACGTGCCGAGGACGTGACGATGGTTCCCACCGGTACCCGTAATTCGCCGCCAACCGGCACATCCTGAGCCGTGATCACACGTTTCATATAATCTTAAAGGACCATTGTAATGGTAGCTCAGGGCGATTACCTTTCCCGTTTGCTGCATCAGGGCGAAATCGGCTGGAGCGTGATGCTGCTCGGCATGCTGGCGGCGTTCGCGTTCGGCGCCGTGCACGCGCTCTCGCCGGGCCACGGCAAAACGCTGGTGGCGGCCTACCTGGTGGGTTCGCGCGGCACCCCGCGGCACGCGGTCCTGCTTGGCCTGATCGTGACGTTCACCCACACCATCAGCGTATTTGCCCTGGGACTGGTGACGCTGTACCTTTCGCGTTTCGTACTGCCGGAGACCATCACGCCGATTCTGGGCGCGATTTCCGGCATCACGATTGTGTGGGTCGGCGGGACGTTGCTCTACCGGCGCACGGTTGGACAGGGCATCGCCCCGCCTGCAATGGGACTGGCCCACCATCACGGCGACGGCCGGGTACACACGCATGTTCCCGAGGAGGTCAGCGTCGGCGGGTTGATTGCCCTGGGCGCGAGCGGCGGACTGGTCCCTTGCCCTTCCGCGCTGGTGCTGCTCCTGACTTCGGTGTCGCTGGGCCGCATCGGGCTGGGGCTGACCCTGCTGGTGGCGTTCAGCGCGGGCCTCGCGGTGGTGCTCACCGCCGTCGGCCTGGCCGTGCTGTACGCCAAGCACTGGCTGCCGGACGGCGGAACGCTGGGCCGCGGCAAGGCCCTACGCTACCTGCCGGTGGCCAGCGCGGCGTTCATCATTTGTATCGGGATCGCGATGACTTGGGTTTCGCTGCGGCCACCGCATTGAGGCGCCGCGCCTGTTGCGCCATGTTCCAGAGCAGGGCTGTGGCAGCCAGCGCCAGCAGCACCGAGGTGGCATCGCCGCCGCCGAAATGGTCGCCGATCAACTCGAACTCGCCACCGTGACGGCGGTACCAGCCGTGCCAGAGGGCCTCGTCCTCTTTCAAGCGCTCCGCGATGGCTGCGCGTAGATCCAGTTTGGCCGCCTCCACCGCCGGGTCTCCGCGACGATATGCCTCGCCTGTGTCCAGCCACTTCTCGCAGAGGACCACGTGGTGTTTGCCCAGCCAGTTGCGCCACGCCGCCATGTTCAGCGAATCCGGCCCGGCGGCTCCGATGAAAAACTGCCCGCTTCCGTAACTCAGGCCGGTATAGTAGGTGTGCTCGGCCGTATTGTCGAGATGCTGCACGCGCGCGTGCAGGAGGATCCCCATCGAAAAATCGATAGCGCAGCCGGCGACAATCAGGTAAGCGATGAGCCGCCGCGAGAAGAACCGCGCGGCCAGCAAGGTGATGCCCAGTAGTTCCAGCGGCACCAGCGTGAGGTGGGCTACGCCGAAGTAGTCCCGCTCGCCCACCACGGCGAGGCCGATCAATAACGAAAACCCGATCAGCATCAGCCAGAAACTGCGCTCCCCGCCCAACCCCTTGCCGCCGCGGAACGCGGCGATCACGAACCAGACCACCAGCGGCCCGCCAATCAGTCCCATGGAGAGAATCAGGTTGGTCTGGTAGAGCAGGAACACGTTGTCGCGCACCACCGCGGGCGCGTACGGCTGGTCGAAGACGTACGCCTGGGCCGGATCGTAGGCGATACGGGGCACGATGGAATCCATGACGTTGCCGGCGATTTTCGAGAGGTTGCTGCCCTGAATCTGTTTGGCGGCGGTGATCGAGGTGTTCGACGCGAACGTGGGTTTGACCCCGTACGCCGCAATCGACCAGCCAAACCAGGTGAATGTCAGGAACCCGCACGTGATGGCGATCGCCGCTAGTTCCTTCCACCTGGCCGGCCTGTTCCGGAACAAGACCAACAGATAGTGCAGCGCGAAAAATACCACGTAGGGGCCGGCCGAGTAGTGCACCAACAGGCCCGCCGCCAGCGCCACGAAAGCTGCGGTCAAGCGGACGGAATCGCGTTTCCTCCACCCGGTGAGGTAAAGGCAAACCGCCAGAATCACGAAGAACGCGGTCAGCGATTTGGTCCAGGTGTAGGTGGCGTTCTGCATCACGGCCGGATTCATGGCGAAGATGCCGACCAGCGGCAGAAGGCTCACCTTGCGCACGCGCACCAATACCGGTATCGCCAGGCAGCACGGCAGAAATACCAGCAGGTTGAGGAACGCGAACACGAACTGAAAGATCTCAAAGCGATCTTGCGTCACGCCCAGGAAGAAGGCCGCCAGCACGTTCATCATCGGCGGGCGCGCCGGCAGCAGGTACTCGCCGTAAATCGGCGTGTCCTTGGCGAAGTGGTGAAGGAAGAAAAGGGTTCGCTGGAAATGCTCCAGCCAGTCGCCGCTCCACAGCGCGCCGGAATAGTTGCGGATGATGGCCAGCACCAGCACGGTCCACGCCAGCAGTAGCGCGTAGCCTGCCAGGGCGCGCCGCACACGCAGTCCGCGAAACAGGCGCCACGCGTCCTTGGCAACCACGATGCCCGCCACGCCGCAGGCTGCCGCCAGGGCGAAGAACCCCGCCGGTTGAGCGGCAATGTAGATCCCCCAGGCCGCCAGCCACAGCAGCACCAGCGAAAGGGCCACCGACCCGCAGAGTTTTTCCAGGCCGCTCCAATGCAGGCGGCGCACGAAGAGAAAACCCGGGGCGAAGGAACACACCGCGAGCAGAATCAGGGTCAGTAGCAACTGCGGGAAGAGCACTGAATCAGTGTATCAACCATGCCCCACGCGGCAGAAGGCGTACCGTCATGCCGGGATCCTCACGCCTTCTTTTTCGCTTCCCGTTCCAGGGCCTTCACATCCTCGGCATCGGTGCTGCGCCCCGCAGACTGTTTGTTGGTGATGAGGTCGCTCAGCGATAGGAACTGCACAGGCACTCCGAAGATGCTGTCCCGCACCCGATTTCGCCATGCCGTATCGAACGTGACCCCGTCGATGTGCGTCGAGATGTCAATTCGCACTGGGGCAACACCGATCTGGTACACGACTGTATCTTTCGTGAAGGTATCGAGCGTCACTCCGTCGTGCTTGAGCGGCGCGCCAAACTGTGCAAGAGCGTGATAGACGCGGACGGCATTCGGGGGCGAATTATGAACCCACACGTCAAGGTCTTTGGTGTATCGTGGTTCGGTGTACTTCATGACGGCGTACCCGCCCACGATCAGGTACTCGACCTCGAATTCATTCAAGGTGCGTAACAGTTCTTTGTAGTGTGGGCTTTCGGCCATACTTGATTTCCTCTGCCAACTCCACCATTTCCCATGCAGCCGAGAAGATCGCTTCGGCGCCCTGCTGCTGCCAGAACTCAACGTCGAATTCGCGGTCTGGAAACCCACCCTCCACCAAACGGGTCTTCCATTTTGGCTGAGACTCAGCTTTCTCGTCCATTGGCTGCCCCACGCTATTCCTTGGGTCCGATGCCCAGCGTCTTCATCTTGCGGTACAGATTACTCCGCTCCAGGCCCAGTAGTTCGGCGGTGCGCGTGACATTCCCATTGGTCTCTTCCAACTTCTTGAGAATGTAGTCGCGTTCCGCCGCCTCGCGGACCTCTTGCAGGCTGCCGAAGCGCTCCAGGGGACGGTCCGGCTGCCGGCGCACCGTTTGCAGCGGAATGTGGCGCGCGTCCACACGCACCTGCGGATTCAGAATCACGATCCGCTCGATCAGGTTTTTCAACTCGCGCACGTTGCCCGGCCAGTGATATTCAACCAGCACGCGGTAGGCTTCCGGGGTGAGTTCCTTGGGCTTGCGCCCGTAGGCCGTGGTGAACTCGCGGAGAAAGTGATCGGCGAGCTGCGGGATATCCTCCCGCCGATCGCGCAGCGGAGGCACAAAGAAGGGAATCACATTGAGCCGGTAGAAAAGATCCTCGCGAAAATTGCCGCGTTCGATCTCCTCCTCCAGGTTTTTGTTGGTCGCCGCCACTACGCGCACGTCCACCTGGACGAATTCGGCGGCGCCCACCGGCTCGAAGCGCTGCTCGTCGAGCGAGCGCAGTACCTTCGATTGCGTGCGCAGGCTCATGTCACCCACTTCGTCCAGGAACAGGGTGCCGCCATCGGCCTTCTGGAACTTCCCGACCTTGTCTTCCTGGGCGCTGGTGAAGCTGCCTTTGATATGGCCGAACATCTCGCTCTCAATCAGCTCCTCGGGAATGGCCGCGCAGTTCACCTCCACGAAGGGTTCCGCCGCGCGCGGACTCATGGCATGCAACGCGCGCGCCACCAGTTCCTTGCCGGTGCCGCTTTCGCCATAGATCAGGACCCGCCCGTTGGTCCCTGCCATCAGGCCGAGTTGCTGGCGCAGTGCCTTCATCGGCACGCTCTCTCCGATAATCCGCCAGCGCGCGCCGCTATCTTCCTTGAGGCGGCTGTTCTCCAACTCCAGCTTGCGGTGCGCGAGGCCGTTCTTGGTGACCACGGCGACCTTTTCGATGGAGAGCGGCTTCTCCAGAAAATCGAACGCGCCCAGCTTGGTGGCCTTCACCGCGGCCTCAATCGAGCCATGGCCGCTGATCACCACCACCACGGGCCGGGCGTCAAACGGCATCTCCTGTATACGGGCCAGCACCTCCATACCGTCCATCCCGGGCAGCCAGATGTCCAGCAGCACCAGTTCGAAGCTGCCGCCGGGCAGCGCCTCCAGGCACGCCTCGCCGCTTTCCGCGGTCTCCACCGCGTAGCCTTCATCTTCCAGCACGCCGCTCAAGGACTGGCGGATCCCCGGCTCGTCATCCACCACCAGAACCCTTCTCGGTTGTTTCATATTTTTACCACGGAAGGCCGGATGTCTGCGTCCGCGGCGGTCAGGTTCGCCGCCGGTTCATTCTCCAGCAGGGCGGGTAGTTCCACGGTGAAGCGCGCGCCCACCGGCTGGTTGTCCTCCACCCGGATGGTCCCGTTGTGTTCGGCGACAATGTGGCTGACAATTGCCAGGCCCAATCCGGTTCCGCGATTCTTGGTCGAAAAGTAGGGCAGGAAGAGCTTCTCCTTATCGTCGCTGCTCACGCCGGCGCCGGAATCTGCCACCACTACCTCCACAGTCTCGGCGGCGCCGGGTTGGGTTGCGATGTACAACGACTTCACCAGGGAATCCTGCATGGCTTCGGCGGCGTTGTCCACCAGATTCACCACCACCCGCTGGAACTGCTCGCGGTCCACATTCACCGGGGGCAGGTTGGGCCCGAAGCTGGTGCGGATCGAAATGCCTTCCAGCCGGCCGTGAAACACCGCCAGAGCCACACTGACCATTTCATTGAGGTCGCAGCGCACCGGCTGCGCCGATGGGAAGCGCGCAAACTGGGAGAACTCGTCCACCAGCGTTTTTACCGATTCCACGGACTTCGTGATGGTGGCGGCGCATTCGTAAACGATCCGGGCGGTTCCGGGCGGCAGATCCAGGCGGTCGAGCTGGCGGCCGATGCGTTCGGCGGAAAGCGCGATCGGCGTCAACGGGTTCTTGATCTCATGCGCCACCCGGCGTGCCACCTCGTGCCAGGCCGCCGCCTTCTGCGCGCGCAGCAGCTCGCTGGTATCTTCCAGCACCACCACGAAGCCCGAGGTCAGTTTAGATTCCAGCGCCGAGACCGTCACCGCCAGGTGGATCTTGCGGCTGTCGGTGCGCAATTCCAGTTGCCGGGACGCCACGCCGGTGCGCCGCGCGCGCTTCATGAGGTACTTGATTTCGGTGGTGTCCTCGCGCGAGAAAAGGTCTTCCAGACGCGTAGCTCTGGCGGCCTGTTCGGCCGGAAAAATCTTGCAGAGCGCCTGGTTGACGTGTTGGATAGAGCCGTCGGAACCGATCGAGATCACGCCCGTCGGAATGCTCTCCAGGATCGCCTCGGTGAAGCGCCGCCGCCGGTCCAGCTCGATGCCGCTCGATTCCAGCGCCTCGGTCATCTGGTTGAATCCCGTGACCAGCAGCGCTAGTTCGTCCTCGGCGCGCACCGTCACGCGATGTTGCAGGTTGCCGCGGCGCACTTCGTCGGCCGCTTCCAGAATGGCGGTGATCGGAGTGCTGATCCGGTTGGCCAGGATCCGCGCCAGCCAGGTGGCGATGAACAGCACGAACAGCGTGATCAGCACCATCAGCATGATATACAGCCTGCGGTAGTCCTTGCGGTTGCCGACAAGCTCCGCCCAAGCGTCGCTGTATTTCTTGATCTCCATCAGTTGCTGTCCGGCGTCCAGCGGAATCCGCGCCGACAACTCGATGGCGCCGTTCTTCAAAGGCACGTGCACCACCGCCGTATGCCCGTCCTGCGCCCGCGCCGCCTTCTTGTATACTTCCAGCTGGTTATCCACCGGGTTGGTGAACAACGCTGTGAGGTTGTAGTTGAGCACCTCGTAGCTCCACAGCACCAGGAAGAAGACCGGGACGCAGCTCAACAGCATGGCCCCCACCACTAATTTAGTGCGGATGCGCGAACCCGGACGCTTGGTCTGGCGGGCCACGTAGAGCTTGATGAATTCTCGCGCCAATATCCACCCCACCGTGACCATCAAGATGAAGATAAGGGTGGAGATCGCCCAGAAAATGAAGGTCTGTCACGCGTTGGAAGTGCCGAAATTCCATAGGCGGAAGGAGCCCTGCCACATCACCAGCACCACGCTGATGATAAGCAGCACGCTGGCA
>JAPKZC010000352.1:1319-5257 GCA_026394025.1 Candidatus Solibacter sp. | reverse complement strand
CGAGCAGGAAGCGGAAGAAACCAAGGGAAATCAGGCCGCGGCTCAAAGACGTCGACATGTCGGCAATGGCCCACCAGACCACAAAGCAAGCCATGGAAACCCGAGTGCCCAGGTAGTCGGTGAGGCGGCCGGCAACGAGATAAGAGAGCGTGTAAGCGAGCAGGAAAGCCTGAACCACGTATGAGTACTGAAGGTCGGTAATGTGAAGGTCGTCTTGAATCGTGCGCGCCAGGATGGAGAGATTCTGGCGGTCCATGTAATTGATGACGGTAGAGAAGAAGAGTAGGCCCGTGATCCACCAGCGCAGGTTGGGGATCTTGCGGGTAGTCACCGGTTTCGCGGAGGCTGACGCGTGCTTTAGAGCCGTGGTCACTGGCGGGCCTCCTGGAGCGGCACGGCCAACAGGAAGGAGGGCGCGCGCGTATTGCCAGCCGTCCGGGCCGCCAGGAACAGCACCTTCGGCCTGTGTTTTTCGAAGTACAATTTTGGCATTTCGAGCCGTTCAAACTGTTGCGTCTCGCCGTCCTGCCAGGTGACGGCGAAGTCCTTAACCAGCGGATGGGGTGAGAACTTCCATGAGATGCCGTCGCGCGATTCCATCAGCAGCAGCGACCGGCCGTGGGGTGTGAGGAACGGCGCATCGTGGTCCTTGACGATGGCGTAGTAGCGGCCGTCCTGCAACCACTCCAGATGATCGTCGATGTGAAAATCGAAATGGTTGGAGGTCCGCATCAACTCCTGCTTGTTGACCATCGGCGGACCCTGGCGGCGAAACGGCCCCAGTGGGTTGCGAGCCGTGGCCGCGTAGTGGAATACGCCGCCTCCGAACCGGCCCGGACCAGAGGCCAGAGTCTTGTAGTACAGCAGGAAGCCGCCTCCGTGGCGGTGGATGACGTTGGGCACGGCGATGATGCCGGAACCGGTTTCGGGCCCGGTATCGAGCAGCGGTCGGTCGAATCGCTGCCAGGGGCCGCGCGGATGAGCGGCCACCGCCACGCCGATGCGCTGGCTGTTGCGCTGCACCCACCACGCTTCCTCGTTCATGCCGGGCGCGCGGTCCGTCCTCCACGAGGTGTCTCCGTGATTGCCCGTGTAATAGAGGTAGTATCGGCCTCCGTCGGCGAGCAGGCAGGTGTTATAGACCGAATGGCTATCCCAGAAGCCCGCTCCGCGTGCGCCGAGGGCAATACCCTGGAACCGGTATGGGCCTTGAGGGCGGTCCGATGAGGCCCAGGCAATCTCGGCATGCGTGGCCCAGGCGTCAAATCCCAGTTCGACCGGCCAGCGCGAATAGAGCAGGTGGCAGACGCCGTCCGGCGTGCGCACCATAGCCGGATCCCAGAGATGGAAGCCGGGTTCCCGGTATACCGCGGAGCGGGGAAATCGCTTCGGCAGCAGGCGAGCAAAGTCGAGGTCCGGCGTTGCGGCATGCCCTGTGGCGAGTGCTGCTGCCGCGCCTAGCCAGCGCCGCCGTGTGAGTGGAGCGATCGGCATCACGCGTAGCACCTGATTTCGAAAATTGCCGCGGGTGCACCGTGCGTTTCCAGGACCTCGACGCGCAGTTCGGTAGTGGAAACAGGAGCCGGCAGGCGAATGGAGTTTCGCGTTTGGTGGTTGTCCGCGCACTCGTACAGGAGCGTGCCGGCGCTATCGCGAATCCGGTAATGCCTGACGCAGAACGGCATGTCGCGTTCGAGATGGCCCATCAGGACGGACTCCATGGGGTGATCGAAATCCGTATCGAAGGCAAGTTCGATACGCGCGACAGTCTGCGGCTCGCGCCAACAAAGGGAGATCGATGGAGCGGGATCGTCCGGCGCCGCCACCCAGGCATTCGGTTGGAGAACGGGGCGGGCAACGCCGTTGGTCACATTGGCGCCGCAGAAGCCGCGTAGCGGCGGCTCGACACTCGCCGCAAGATTCTTGCCGCCGGGACGCCGCGAGGGAAGCCAGAACTCAAAGGAATCGATACCGCTGTCCTTGGGGGGCTCCTGGCGCGTCCCCTTGGCCACCGCTTTGTTCATGGATTGGGCGAGGCTGAGTACGCCGGTAACCCGGAGATCGCTCAGATAGACCGATACGTCGTCATTCTTCAGGAGGCAGTACGCGAGGTAT
This sequence comes from Candidatus Solibacter sp., assembly GCA_026394025.1. Taxonomy (GTDB): domain Bacteria; phylum Acidobacteriota; class Terriglobia; order Bryobacterales; family Bryobacteraceae; genus Solibacter. Next base: position 3,142 of record JAPKZC010000352.1, on the reverse strand, counting down.
CGGGGCCAGTCGATGGAGATGTCGCCGGCGATGCGCACGGACTGCGTGCGCCCGGGCGACAACTCAATGCTCTGCCGGTGGAGTGTAATCTCCGGGGTGAAATTGGCGGGACGGCAACTGCTGCGGACCTCGACTTCGAGCGTGGTTGGGCGCTCCACATCCACGAGGACCGTCAGCGCCGGAGCTTTCCCCGCGAGCACAGGGAGCAACATCGCGCGGGAGACGTCAAGGGGTTGCACATCGCTGCACGGCGGCAGATCCTCGAGTTCGAAACAGCTCGACGTTCGCACCGTGGCGGTGCGCGCCAGATCGTCGGAATCGTGCAGAGTGAGACCGGGGATGTGTTGGCCCGCCCGCAGGAGTTCGCGCTGGAGTTCGGCGACGGGTACGGCGCGCGGCCGGACGCCGTGCCGCAGACATAGAGCTGCGGCCATTCCGACGGCCTGTCCGTTGTGGGCACAGGTGGCCATTACACGTGTGGAGCCGAAGGCCACGTGCGACACACTGATCAGCCGCCCGGTGAGGAAGAGGTTGGCGACATTGCGGCTGTACATGGTGCGGTAGGGAATCTGGTAGACACCCTTCGAGTGCCATTGAGTGCACGGAGAAAGCGGGCTGTACAGGCCATCGGCGGGATGCAGGTCCATGGCCCAGCCACCGAAACCGACGGCATCGGCATGCTGGCGCTGTTCGACCAGATCGCGCTGCGTCAGGACATAGTCGCCTTCGAAGCGGCGGCTTTCGCGTTTGCCTGGGATGGTGCCGACCCATTCCAGGGTCATGGTGTCCGCCTCGGGGAACTTGCCCGAGTTCTTGATGTAGTCCCAGACACCGTAGGCTACCTTCCAGAGTTCCCACTTGATGGCCTCGGTCTCGTGTACCGTGTCCAGACGTCCGCCGTATTCCAGCCACCAGAATCGGCAGCCGGAATCGGTGCCCTTGATATCGCGGTAGCGGGGAATCTGCGTGATGTCTTTCAGCGCAAAAGAGGGAGCGGTGAACTTCACCGGACGGCCCGTGTCTTTGGAATAGAAGTAGAGCGAGTGGCCGAGCAGTTCGCCATAGGCGGCTTCCGGAGCGAAGCCTTCTGCGAACTCGTCGCGGCTTTCCGCGCCCATGCGGAATGCGGCACCTGCCAGGAAGCCGAGCACGCCATCGCCCGAGGCGTCGCAGAACAGCGGCGCTTTGACCAGGTAGGCGGTGCTGTTCTGGCTGCACCAGGCGCGTACCTCAGAGATCACACCGGGAGCTGCCATCTCCAGATCGTGCACCGCGGTGTTGAGGAGAAGCTGGATATTGGACTCTTCGACCACCTTTTCGAGCAGGATGGTGTCGAGGATCAGCGGATTGCCCTCGGGATTGCGATGCAGGTTTTCGACCAGGATTTCGTCGATGACTCCGCCCTCGCGCGCCCAGCGATTATTGTTCCCCATGTGCGAGGTGGCGCCCAGGGTCCACAGGCGGACCTCGCTGGAGGCATTGCCGCCGAGCACGGGACGGTCCTGTATGAGGACGACGCGGATGCCGGCACGCGCGGCCGTGACGGCGGCGCAGGTTCCCGCGAGTCCGCCACCGGCCACGAGGAGATCGGTTTCGAGAGACAGTTCTTGGGGACGGCGCCCGTTGCATGGACCCGAGGTGATCATTGTTTAGGGGCCGCAGGCTTCAGAATCACCGTCGTCCGCACGGTGACACCGTCCGGGCGAAGCACGTCGAACTTCACGTCTTCCGGCAGCGGAGGACGGGCGCCCGCGGCGCGCACCAGGCGCACACAGTCCAGCCCGTTACCGGACAAGGCAAATGTCCCAAGGTCCAGCCACCGG
>JAPKZC010000352.1:0-1313 GCA_026394025.1 Candidatus Solibacter sp. | reverse complement strand
CTCCGCTATGTCGGGACGGCGCACTGCCAGCGCGCCATCGTGGATCACTTTGAGCGTGGCTGCGGGGGCGCCCTGCGGATCGGCGACGGCACGGTACCAGATTCGTACCAGGCTTCTCGAAATGGAGGGCTTCCATACGGCGCCGTCGGCGGATGTCGAGAATCCGGCGGGGAGTTGGATTACTTCCTGTACACCTTCCTCTTTGCCGACGCCCTTCTGCATCAGCCCCTTGAGTTCGTCCAGGTGCGCCTGATAGACGCCGCGCGGCGTGGTCTGGTACTTGCGGCAGAGCGATGCCGCCATGCCCACGACTTCGCCCATCATGGCCGTGGTGCGCTGCACGCGCACCGTTCCGAGCGCGACGTGCGTCACGCTGACATTGCGGCCCGCCATGAATAGATTCTCCACATTGCGCGAGTAGAAACAGCGGTAGGGAATTGCATAGGGCTGGTGCTTTTCCGATTTGTAGATCGACCGGAACGCCCCCCCGGGAAACTGCGTGGAGTTCTCCGGACTCGGGTAATGCAGATCGAAGCCCCAGGTTGCGATCGCCGAGCCGTCCGGGTAGGGCACCTGATTGATGAGGTCCTGTTCGCGAAGCACGAAATCTCCCATCAGGCGCCGCGATTCGCGCTTGCCTGCGACGTAGGCCACCCAACTCAGCCGCTGCCGCTCATACGCCGCGCGATTTTCAGCGTGGTTCTTCAGAAAGCTCCAATTGCCATACAAGGCGCGATAGGCGTAGTCGCGGATAGCCTCCGCATCCTCAATCTGGTCCTGCTTCATGCCCACTTCCCAATCCCAATCGCCCTTGGTGGTGCGTTGTGCCGTACGCTCGTTGAACTCCACGGCCCAAGGGCAATCGGGAAAGACTTCCGGGTGGTCCGATTCTTCGGCGTACCACATGAACGTCGTGCCCATCACCTGTTTGTCGGCTTTGTCTGGCGCCAAGGCCTCGCCGGTTTCGTCCTTGCCTTCGCGACCCACTTGGAAATCCGCGCCGGCGAGCGCGCCGATGGTGGCGTCGCCAGTGCAATCGACAAAGAGAGCGCCGGAGAAGCGGAGGTCGCGAGCGGTGCGCACATCGCGTGCCACCACGGCGACAATCCGGCTGCCGGCCTTTTCCACGCGGATGGCGTGCAGGTTCAGAAAGAGCTTGATATTCTTTTCCGCCGCTACCACGTAAGCCTTTTTCTCGTCCGCATAGTGGGCGCCGTCCATGGCATTGCCGCCCGCGCCGCCGGGGTCGAGTTCGTGTTCGATCGCGCCCAGCCCAGGGTTTTGGCCAAGCAGAATGTTGCCACCGGGAAACA
>JAPKZC010000643.1:927-5805 GCA_026394025.1 Candidatus Solibacter sp. | reverse complement strand
GCTTGAGCGCCCGGTACGACAGGCACCGCCGGATCGCCCGTTGGACGCTGCCCATCTGGCTCTACGTCTCTGTTACAGGGGTGGTGGTGTACGTGCTGCTCTACCACGTGGCGTGAGGCCCGGGGTGTATACTGGGCGCATCGTTTAGGAGCACACCATGCGCCGGATTTCCTTGCTAGTTGCATTAGTCGCGATGATTGCGTCCGCCGGATTCGCCCAGTACAAGGTGATCAAGACCGCCCGGGTGGGCGGCGTTGGCGGCTTCGACTATGTGTTTGCCGATGCGGTGGGACGCCGCCTGTACATCCCACGCAGCGGTCAGGGCGCCCGCGTTACGGTCTTCGATCTGGACACGCTCGCGCCGGTTGGCGAAATCGCCAACACCAACGCGCGTGGAGCCGTTGTCGACCCTCAGAGCAATCACGGCTTCAGCAGCAGCAAGCCCGTCGCCATGTGGGACACCAAGACGCTGGCGTTGATTAAGACCATCGACGTGCAGGGCTCTCCCGACGGCATCTTGTTCGACGCGTTCAACCAGTGCGTCTGGGTCTTCAGTCACAGTGCCCCGCACGCCACCGTGATCGACGCCAAGGACGGCTCCATCGTGGGCACGCTCGATCTCGGCGGCGCGCCGGAGCAGGCCGTCACCGACGGCAAGGGCCACATCTACGTCGATATCGAGGACAAGGACAATGTCGCCGCGGTGGACGCCAAGACGCTTACGGTGACCGCCCACTATGAACTCGGCGACAAAGGCGGCACGCCCGCCGGCCTCGCCTTCGACGTGAAGAACCACATCCTCTTCGTCGCCTGCCGCAAGCCGGCAAACATGGTGATGATGAATGCCGACGACGGCAAGATTATCGCCGCCCTGCCCATCGGCGCCGGCACCGACGGCGCCGTGTTCAACCCCGCCACCATGGAAGTATTCAGTTCGCAGGGCGACGGCAGCCTGACGGTGATCAAGGAAAACAGCCCGGCCAGTTTCGTGGTGGCCCAGACCGTGCAGACGCCGGTCCGCGCCAAGACCCTGACGCTGGACAGCAAGACCAACAATATCCTGCTGATCACCGCCGAGTACGCCGCGCCTCCCGCCCCAACAACACCGCCGCCGGCAGGTGGACGTGGCGGCGGACGCGGCGCAATGGTGCCCGACACCTTCTCCATCTTGGTAGTCGGCAAGTGAACCGCACCCACTTCGCCGCCACTTCGCCCGTAGACATGGGCAATGTGGCAAACTGACCCTGTGATCGCTCGCCGAGACTTCCTCGCCCTGGCCGCCGCCGCCACCCCTCTGTCCGCCGCAGAGCCCAACGCCATTTCGCTCGACCCCACCCCCCAATTCGATATCTCGCCCCACCTCTACATGCAGTTCATGGAGCCCCTGGGCATCACCGATTCCTCGGTGGAAGCCGCCTGGGACTACGACCTGGACGATTGGCGCAAGGATTTCGTCGATGCGGTCCGCGATCTCTCGCCCAACGTGATCCGCTACGGCGGGCTCTTCAGCCGCTACTACCGATGGCGCGAAGGGGTCGGCCCCGCCGCCAACCGCCCCGCCATGCGGAACTACGTGTGGGGAGGCAAGGAAACCAACCGCGTCGGCACGCGCGAGTTCGTCGACTTATGCCGCCGCACCGGCGCGGAGCCCCTCTACTGCGTCAACTTCCTCTCCGACGGCGAGCAGCGCTACCGCAATACCCTGGAAGGCAACCGCACCGGCGACGCCCGCGAAGCCGCCGACTGGGTCTCCTACGCCAACGACCCCGATCACCCCGACCGCAAACGCCACGGCTCCCCCGCCCCGTTCCGCATTCAACTCTGGCAACTCGGCAACGAGACTTCTTACGGCAACGCCACTTTCAACAAGGACGATGCCATCGCCCATACCATTGAGTTCGCCAAAGCCATGAAGCAGCGCGACCCCTCCATCCGCCTGATCGGTTGGGGCGACCGCGGGCGCAACGGCGAACTTTGGGCGCCCGACCTGCTGGAGCGCGCCGGCGAACACCTGGACTACGTCGCCATCCATATGATGGGGCAGAGCCCGAAACGGCCCGAAACGGTCCTCAAGGGCATGCGCTACCAGCGCGATCCCGAGCGCGCCTGGCAGGAACTGCTCGAACTCGCCGCCAACATTGAGACCCGCGTCACCGAGTTGGAACAGTCCATCGGGTCGTACGACAAGCGCATCGGCATCGCCATCACCGAAGGCCATCTCAGCCTTAGTCCGCACAACGCCAATCCGATCCTCTCCGAATGGCTCTCCGCCGCCTACCATGCCCGCACGTTCAACATCTATCAGCGCCACGGGGCACGCGTGAAGATCGCCACCGCCGCCGATTTCCAGGGCAATCGCTGGACCGTCTCCGCCGTGATGCTGCCCACGCCGCGCGGCGCCAGCTACCTGATGCCCGTCGCCGCCATCGCGCGCCTGTTCCGACGCCACTCCGGCGCCCAACACATCGCTGTGAAATCCGCGCCGGCCGGCCTCGATATCGCCGCCAGCCGCAGCGCCGGCAAGATTTTCCTCCACGTCGCCAATCTCGAATACCGCAAGGACGTGGAAGCCACGTTCGCAGTCGAGGGCCGCGCGGTGCAATCCGGCCGCGTCTTCGAAATCGCCCCCGAAGATCTCCGCCAGTACGTCAATCCAGATCAGCCAAACGTCTTCGCCCCTCGCGAATCCGCGTTGAGCGGAACCTGGCGCTTCCCCGCAGGCAGCGTCACCGCCATCGAACTAGACCTGGCCGCGGGCTGACGGCCCGCGCGGGTGCGGTTCCGCGAACGCCGCGGCGGCCAGTTTCCTGGCATGGTCCCGGACATCATCCGGCCAGGATTCGGTCATCTCGCCGAAGCACTCCTGCTTGCCGCCAAACAGGGCTCGGATGGCCTCTTCAAAGCCCGGTTCGTTTCCGGCCATCGCGGACAGGAAGCGGTACGCCGACTCTTGCGCACGCCGCCTGTGATCAATCCCCCGATTGGCCAGCCTGGCCTGCTCCACCAGCTTGCGTAGCGCCACCGAAGCGCCTCCGGGCTGGCTGGCCAGCCATTCCCAGTGGCGCGGCAAGAGGGTCACTTCACGAGCCACCACGCCCAACCGCGGGCGCCCGGGCCTGCGGGGATCGCCATCCGGCGTGCCCGTTTCGCTGGGCGGCATGATTTCGGGTGCCCTTTCCGCGAACTGCCGCAAAAGGTCCTCGGGGGTACCGCGGAAGTCCACCTCGATCAAGTTGCTGGTGATATCGTCGAAGATCAGCACCTGCGCCCACTTGTCTCTGTCCAGTACCGCTTTCGCCTGTAGTGCAACCTGTGGCAGGTCGCCCGAGGCGATCTGTTTCGTACCCGCGAAAGCTGTGCAGGTTGTCGTGCGGGACCGAGTCATCGCAATTCTCCTTCACGAGCAATTTTACCCGGCTATAATAATATTACCAGGCTATAATTGCTCCGTCAAGGGAGATCCGGCACGCTTTTCCTACTGGCACCGCAGTGCTGTGTTCGGGTCGATGCGCGTCGCCCGCAGCGCAGGCACCATGCACGCCGCCAGCCCAACCGCTGCCAGAAACAGCGCCGCGCCCGCGAAGATCAGTGGATCGGTTGCGCTGACGTTCACCAGCAGCCCTGCGGCAAGCCGCGTGACCGCCGCGGCCGCAGCCACTCCCACCACCAGCCCGACCAAGGTAAGACCCATGCCCTGCCGCACCACCGGCCCGAGCACGTCGCTTGACTTGGCGCCAAGCGCCACGCGGATTCCGATCTCATGCGTGCGCTGCGTGATGGAATACGCCATCACGCTATAAAGGCCCAGCGCCGCCAGGACCAGCGCCACCAGGCCCAGTACGCTTAACAGCGAAGCCGCTACCTTCTGCGCGAACAGAGAGGCGCTAATGTACTCCGTGAACGGCATGGCATCGTACACACTCACATTCGGGTCCATCGACCGCACCTCGCGCCGCAGTGTCCCTAGCGCCTGGCTCGGGTCGCCCGCCGCGCGAATGTAAACCGCGATCCCCAGATCGGCCCGGTACACCTGCTTGAAAGGCACGTAGAAATAGGGCTGGGCAGCTTCGTTCGGCGTACGGTACTTGCTGTCCTTCACCACGCCAACCACCGTAAACCACTCGCCCCACCCATGCACCCGCCGGCCGATCGGGTACCCCCCGCCGAAGTAGCGCCGAGCGAAAGTCTCATTGACGATCATTACCCGCTTCACCGGCTTCGCGAGGTCATCCCGCTCGGAGAAGTCGCGGCCGCCCAGCAGGGGAATTCCCAAAACCTTGAAGTAACCGGGAGCCACTACGTTACGTGAAATCTGCATGTTCTCGCTGCGGCCCTTTTCGTAGCCTTCGATATCAAGCTCCTCCCATGAGCCGGGATGGAACCCCAGCGGGATGTAGTCCGCATAGGTGACGCCCACGATGCCGGGCTGCGCCTCGAGGCGCTCGCGCAGGCGGAAGCAGAATTGCTTCCGGTCCGGCACCGCATAGCCTGCCGTCGAAAGAGACAAGCTGGAAACCAGCATGCGACTCGTATCGAAGCCTGGATGGATCGGCCGGGCGAGTTGGAAGCTTCGCGCGAACAACCCGGCTCCGATGATCGCGACCAGGGCGAGAGAGACCTCGGAGACTACCAGAAGGCCTCGCAGCCGCTGCGAACCGCGGGCCGCGGAACCGCTGCGTCCGCTCTCCTTGAGCGCCTCATTCAGGCCGGCTCGCGCCGTGTGCAACGCCGGCACGATTCCCGACACCACACAGGCCGCCACACACAGCACCATGGTGAACGCGAGGATGTCCCCGTTCATCTGGATATCCAGCGCGATGGGAATCCCGGTGGCCGGGACCAGGTACCCAAGCGACCCGGCCATCCACATCGCCAGCG
>JAPKZC010000643.1:0-791 GCA_026394025.1 Candidatus Solibacter sp. | reverse complement strand
ACTCCTTGTGCCTGGCCGTGGCCCGCGCCAGCAGCAGGTTCGCCACATTCGCACAGACGATGAGCAGCACCACGCCGCACACGCCCATCAGGATCCGTAGCGGAGACAGCAGCAAGGCTTGCGCGCCCCAGTGCGCCTTCCAGACCGGTACCAGCGTGGCGCCAACGCCCGCGCTGGTATCCGGGTGCTCCCTGGCAAGTTGGAGCGCAAGCGCCAAGACTTCGGCGTTCGCCTGCTGCATGGTCACACCCGGCTTCGGCCGCGCCAGCCCGAACAGGTTGCGTGTATGGCGGTCCCGCAGCATCCAATCCGGCATGGTGTTGAGCTGCGGCGCCATCACCAGGGGTATCCAGATATCGAACGCCAGGCCCGGCAGAGTGCCACGAAACTCCGGCGGGGCCACGCCGATGATCGTCAGTTGCTGCCGGTTCACCCGGATCATGCTGCCGATTACGCTCGGGTCGCCGCTGAAACGTCGCTTCCAAAGGCTGTAGCCGATCACGGCCACTGGATACCCGCCTTGCTTATCGCCGTACTCTTCGGGCGAAAACAACCTGCCGGCTGACGGCTTAACGCCCAACACCGAAAAATAGTTTCCCGATACCAGTTCGCCCCAGACGCGCTCGGCTCGGTCTTCGTCGCCGATGCTCAACGGATCGGGTCTTGACATGGCGAGGCCGGCCAGCAGTTTCAGGTGGTCGCGGTGATCCTGGTAATCCGGATAAGAGCTGGTCATGAACTCACCGCTGGGCGTCAGGCTCTCGAAAGACAACAACTCGCGGCCGTTCGTG
>JAPKZC010000353.1:3083-3966 GCA_026394025.1 Candidatus Solibacter sp. | reverse complement strand
CCACAAAATGGACTTTTGACACCCCGCTCGGACGGTCGGCATCTCTGCCTTCGCCTGGGGTCTGCTACCGGGCGCTCCGGCGCTTACCCGGACAAGATTTTCACTTGCTAGAAGAACGCGTCTTTCAGGACGCACCATGGTCCTAGTCTACCGGTCCCAGGTGGACATCGGTTGGCCATGTCCCGCCCCGCCCAATCCCCGCCAATCCCCGCCCATTTCCTGTCAAACCCGCACTCATTGGTGTAAAATCGATATTCCACGCCAAACATCAAATAGGGAGAATTCAGGTGCACTTGCTGACTCTGCAACGCGAAGGCTGGGACGAACCCGGCGTGCTCTACGACGGTCAGGTGATCGGTCTCAAAGGCGCCGGCTTCGACGACCTGCTCGCCGTGATCTCGGGCGGTGCCGACGCCCTGGATCGCGTGTCGCGCTGGTTGTACAGCCAGCCGCGCAGCGAGCGGTTCGACCCGGCCATCACCCTCCTGCGTGCGCCAATTCCCAAACCGCCGAAGATCGTTTGCATCGGCCTGAACTACCGCGACCACGCCGCGGAAGCGGGGATGGCGATTCCAGAAGTGCCCACCGTCTTCGCCAAATTCGGCAACACCGTGACCGGACACTTGCACCCGATCGTGCTGCCCAAGAACTCGGTCAAGCCCGATTACGAGGCGGAGTTCGCCGTGGTCATCGGCAAAGGCGGGCGCCACATTCCCGAAGCTCGCTGGCGCGAGCACGTCTTCGGATACACCATCCTCAACGACGTCAGCGCGCGCGATTTCCAGTTGCAGACCAGCCAGTGGACTATTGGCAAGACCTTCGACACGTTCGCGCCCATGGGCCCGGTCATCGTCACGGCCGATGAGATCGAAGATCCGCACAA
>JAPKZC010000353.1:0-3072 GCA_026394025.1 Candidatus Solibacter sp. | reverse complement strand
CCATTTCGCTCAGCCTTAACGGTGAAGTGATGCAGGACTCCAACACTTCCAACCTAATTTTCGGCGTGCCTCAACTTATTGCGTTCCTCTCCAGCGTGATGACCCTCGAGCCGGGCGATATCATTTCCACTGGCACCCCGGCAGGCGTCGGTTTTGCGCGCAAGCCGCCGCGCTGGCTGATGCCGGGAGACGAAGTCGCCGTGCAGGTGGAGGGCATCGGACGCCTGGTCAATCCGGTCGTGGCGGAAGCGTAGCTTCCTGCTAGAATCGAAAGTGATCTGCGCCCGTAGCTCAGTTGGATAGAGTGGCTGACTTCGAATCAGTAGGTCGGGGGTTCGAATCCCTCCGGGCGCACCACACCAACCAAGCAGTCACAGCCTATTGGACTTTGGCAGAATCCACCCGAAACGGCGCTGGTGCTGTGTTTCGGTGAGAAGATCCAGATTCAGGCTTCGAAACCGTACGCAGCCGGGGCTGCCCATGAAAAAGGGCCGGTCCGGCACCAGCTTGCGGAGATCCTTCGGACAACCCGATGGCCCGAGTTGTTACTTGCCTCTTCTCACAATTCCCAACCCGGCCTATAGTCGCGAGACAGGTACTTGTTCGCCTCTGGGAGATTCGTGATCTTCATGCTGGCGCTATCGTAGAGAAGCTTGATCGGCGCCGGGTACACGCGAACACCGCTCTTGACTCGTCCCGCGCGCAACGCCACAGCGGCCAGACAGACGGTCTCCGAGATTGGTCCGGCGTTGAGGAAATTGCCGGGCGACGGCTCTCCTCCCTTGAAAGCAGACGTCCAGACGTTGGCGGCGCCCATTGGCCTTGCCCCACCTTGCGCTCTGCCCGCAGTCGGGGTCTCCTCCTTCCACAGGGGTTCTACTCCCTTTGCGGTGATCAGTTGCGGAGCGCCCCGACCGCCGGTGAGGATCTTTCCCTTGTCTCCAACCCATAGCATCCCGCCGGGGCCGACCGGCGCCGGGTCGGAGTCCAGTTCGGGGATCCGCGGTTGTACGCCGCCGTCGTACCAGAACAGGTCCAAAGCGGGCCAGTCGGGCCGGGCGGCGTATTGGAACTGTATGACGGAGGCCGTCGGGAAGGAGAAATCGTTCACCATCGGATTCGCCACGTGGTCCACGGTATTACAGGTGTGGGTGGACCATGCCCTGGCGCTGACGGGAGCAGCCACCTGCAACGCCGTGAAGACCGGCCATAAGCTATAGATGCCCACGTCCGCGATGCAGCCGCCGCCGAAATCGTACCAACTGCGGAACACCATATGGGTGTAGTTGGGATGGTAGGGGCGGTCGCGCTCCGGCCCGAGCCACAGGTTCCAGTCGAAGCCCTCCGGAACCGGCGGCCGCTCAGTCGGGAGTTCCGTGTACTGCGGCCACACCGGCCTGTCCGTCCAGTTATGTACTTCGCGCAGCGGCCCGATCGCTCCATCCTTGATCCTGGCGACAATCCGTTCGACGGAGGCACCGCCGCCTTGAAAGGCCAGGAAGTGCGTGGCGACCTTCGTCTTCCGGGCTGTCTCCATGATCAGTTTCGTTTCGTTCATCCGGTTGGCGAGGGGCTTGTGCACCAGGATGTTCTTGCCCTTGTTCATCGCCGCCACGCCGATGGTCGCGTGGAGATGGTCGGGAGTCATGATTTTGACTGCGTCGATATCTTTTTCTTTCTCCAGCAACTCCCGAAAATCGGCGTACGATGCGACCTTGAAATCCTTCAGTCCCCGTGCCTTGGCATAGTATTTCTGCACGATCTGCTGAAACTGGTCACGGCCACCCCGGATCCCCGGCACGCCCTCGTTGAAGCCGGGCTCATCGAGCAGCCTGCGGACGCTGTCCCGGATGCCGTTCTTGGACCAGTCCAGATAATTCGTGGCGTTCTTGACCGGGTCGCACACGGCCACGATTTGCACTTGCGGGTCCTGGATCAGGCCCGTTACCAGCTCTCTGGTGCCCTCCGTTCCACAGCCGATATGGGCCATGGTGATCTTGTCGCTGGGCGGCACATAACCCTGCCCGCCCAAAACGTGTCTCGGAACAATGGAAAAGAGGCCGGACGCAGCCGCAATTCCCACGAACTTACGGCGATTTGTATCGGGTTTCATTCGTTATCTCCTGTGACCTTCTGGTTGGGTCCGCTTACCCGTGCAACTTACGGAAATTCTCCAGGCAACGCACGGAGGCTTCCATCGGCGTCATCCCTGGGGGATAACTCTCCTGCTCGATGATATATGCCTGGATGCCCCCGACCGATTCCGCCGCCGCAAACAGCGATTTCCAATCGATGGTCCCTTCACCCAGCAGCAGTCCTCGCTTCTCAGGTGCCCAATCGTTGAGTTGCATCGTTCTCGACCGGCCTTTATATTTCCTGATATACGCCACCGGGTCGAGCTTGGCGGCTGGAAATGCGGCCAGGTGCATCTGCCCGGTCACGCCTTTGACGGTATTGTCCATGAAGACATCCCAGGGCACCTTTCCTTCGACCAACTGGACCTCGGCCCCGTGGTTGTGAAGGCCTACGTTCATTTTGTGTTTTTCGAGCCTTGCCTGGATCGCGTTGTACGCCTTGGCATGCTCGTACCACGGCGCGATCGTCTTGCTGGCATTCATCCACGAACAAGTGACGTTGCGGTTTCCAACTAATTTGTTGATCTCGATGGTCTTCTCGATCTGATCGCCCTGGAGCAGGTGGTACCCGTGGTGCACGCTGTACACGGTGAGGCCGTTGTCCTTGACCATTTTGGCAACCTCACCGAACGGGCGCCCCCACAAGACTTCGTTGCTTACAAGTCCACCTTTCTCGCAGACCAGCTCGATGCCGTCATATCCCATTTTCTTGATCGCGGCCAGGGTGCCCGGTAGGTCCTTCCCGGCTTCCGCGCGCAGAGAATAAAGCTCCAATGCGACCGGAATGCGCTTTTTGGCTACGAGTGTTTGACTAAGAGCGGCTGCTCCAGCGGCCGCGATGAAATTCCGTCTGGACAGTTCCATAAAGTCCTTTATTCCTATCGAAACCTATTAACCATCAAGGCCGGTCAATGCCCATTAGAGCCGCGAGCGCCCT
>JAPKZC010000851.1 GCA_026394025.1 Candidatus Solibacter sp. | reverse complement strand
TCGGCTCGTTCCAGCATGCGGCCCTGATGCAGGTGGCCGCCGCGGTCACTGCCTTCGTGATCCTGACGCGGGTGCGTGAGGACTACCATCCCGAGCCGCATTCGGCGAATCGCAAATGGCTGCCGCGCTCCATCCTGGCGCCGGGCATCGCCATCGGCTTCGTCAACGTGCAGTACCCCGTGATCGCCGGCTTCCTCATCCTGCATTTGAAATCGCACGGCAACTCCGGCCCCTTGGCGTTCTCCGCGTATGCCGGCATGATCCTGCTCTCGCGCTTCTTCCTCGGCGGCTTGCCCGACCGCATCGAACCCTTCATCACCTACTTCGGGGGGCTGGTATTCATGGCTGCTGGATTGCTGGTGCTGGCCGGTGGTCCGGGACCGGTGGCAGCCATCGCCGCCACCGCGCTGCTGGGTTTCGGTTTTTCGTTTCCGTGGTCCTCCATCGCCGCCACCGTTCTGCGGCGCACGCCGAGCGGCGAGCGTGGCTCCGCGGTCAGCATCCTCAGTGCCTTCTACGATCTCTTCGTGGGGATCAGTTCCTTCGCCGCGGGATGGGTGGCGCACCAGTTCGGCTACGCCGCCGCGTTCCTCATGGCCGCGGTGGCGCTGGTGGCCGCCGCCATCGCCGGCAAGTTCGTCTTCTTCGCGCGAGTGGAACCGCGGGCGCCGGCTCTGCCACTTACTGCGTGCGATCGATAAATCCCGCCGATGCGCCTACCCACGCGAAGCCCTTATTGTGATCCACGCCCATCTGCGCGCCGCGGCCCATCCGGATGATGGTGTTCACCGCGCGCAGCCGGCCCAGCCAGATGTACATGATGCGGATCTCCATCTTGGTGGGGCCGAACGGCGTGTCCACCACCGGGCGGAAATCCACGCGCTCCTGCAAAATGTACTGACTGCGCTGCGCCGCCGGCACCGCCGCCAGTTGGTCCGCCGTGGGCCCCACAATCACGCCCGCGCCCGCGAACGAGTAGAGCGGCTTCAGCACGTAATCCTCGGGCCGCTCGATATCCTGCGCGCGGTCCAGGAAGCGTGTCCGCGGCACCGCCGGATGATCCAGGTAAGGAAGCGAGAACTTGCTGAGGCGGAAAAACCAGTTGGGATGGCCGGCCCATTCCACGTCCAGTTCATCGCGGAAATCGAAGGCCATCGGAATCTGCTTGCGCACCAATTCGTCCACGATGGCGCGGTTATAGATGCGCCGAATTGGCGTGAGCCTGCCTTCGCGGCGGTAGAAGAGGCCGTTGCCCTGCTTCACCACGCTGCTGATATCGACGGCACGCACGCCATACTCCTGTTCGGTCATCAGGAAATCGTGACGCGTCTTCTGGTGTGTTGGGTCGATCTCCAGCAGCACCACGTTCTCCGGGTCATGCCGCCCCACGATTGCCCGGCGCAACAGCGCGCCGTATTCTTGCGCCTCCAGACCATCGGGCAGCGCGTGCAGGCTTTCGTCCAGGCCGTACGCCGCGCGGTACGATTCCGCCAGCAACGGCTGGTACGCGTACAGGGTCGGGAAGCCCTGGATCTCCACCAACTGGGGGCGCAGTTCGGCGTCGAGCCCAAAATCGGCTTGTACGAACATGGGTACTGCGTCTTCGCCCGGAACGTTATATTGCGGCGGAATCGCCGCGCGCGACTCCCGCTCATACCGCGGGTTGGCGAGCAGTTGCTCCACCATCTCGCGTCCGTAACGCGCCAGGGTATCGACGAGGCTGCCCGGAAGGAAGCACGGCGTTTCGCTGTGGCGAAAGGGCACGGGTTCGCCGCAGCGCCGCTGCAACAGGGCCAGGAAGCGCGCGTACCGCGCTTCCGAGTAGTCTCGGTTAAAGCGCTGGCGATGGGAAGGAATCAAGCAGGAATGCTCCGCCGTGCATGATCTGCCGGCCGTCGATCCAGATGTCGAAATTTCGGCCCACGACATCGATGTGGGTGGCCGAGTACCAGTCCGCGCCGGTGTGCGCGCCGTATGGGTTACCGAACGCGATGTGAATGCCGGGGATCTTCTCGTCCTGGAGAATGTTGCCGATCACGTCATGGACAGCGGTGTTGGTGCCGATGGCGAATTCGCCCACGCGGTCGCTGTTCTCGTCGGTGTGGCAGTAGCGCCAGAAGTCGTCTTCCAGTTCCTTGTTGGCGCAGTGGGCTTCGCGCAGGCGGCTTTCCACCACTTCGATGGTCAGCGGGCTCTGGCGCAGATCGCCGTACTTTTCGCAGAGATAATCGCCCACCACGCCGTCGATGACAAAGCGGCCGTCCACCCGCTCCGGAGTGGTGAAGGTCTCGCCTCCGGGCAGATTGCCCCACTTGTTGGGACTGATGATGCCGCTGGTTTTCAGCCACTTCAGGCGCGGTGAAAACCGTCCGACGATATCGGTGCCCGCCGGATTGGTGGCACGGATTTCGCGTGCCGCGCTGGCCATTTGCCAGACTTGCGTACTGATGCGGTCCACCTCGGTGAAATCGGCGCGCATGCCTTCCAGCATGATTCGCCGGTCGATATTCACCATGTGCGCGTGACGCATTTTGCGCCGGTTCACCACGTCCGTCATCTGCATGCGCGTGCGCAATTCGTTGGCCTGCGCTTTGACGGCGAAGATGCTGACGTCGCTGGTCTCCATATCCGCGAGGACTTCGCCGGGCATGTCCGCCAGCGGGCGTGGCGCCAGGTCTTCCAGCACAAAGGCGTGATAGTGGAGGCCCAGCCGTTCCAGTTCCGCCGCCAGCGCCGCGCCAATCTCCAGGCAGGCGCGGTCGGTGATCAGGGTTACTTTTTCACGGGGCTGTATGCGCAGGCAACTCACGATGGCGTTGCGCGCACCCGGCAGGAACTCCGGGTCGAAAGGCGTCGCCCGGAGCAGCGTCTTCACTTGAGTCATCGCCTCTCTCCCGCCCATTCATCCGGCGCGAAGAGCCCATGTTCGGTTTCTTCAATCATGTAATCCACTACCTTCTTAAAATCGCCCGTCTCATGATAGACGCGCAGTTGGCGGTCCGCGCCGCTGCCGTGCTCCAGGATCTTGCGGACGTAGGAAATCTCCTCGCGACTGTCCAACTCGTCCACCACGTCATCCACGAACTCCAGAATCTCTTCCATCAACTGGCGGGCCGGCACCTCGGTCTGCTTGCCAAAGTCGATCATCTTTCCGTCCAGCCCGTAGCGCGCGGCCCGCCATTTGTTCTCCATGATGAGCGCGCGGCTGTAGTGGCGGAAACTCTGGTTCCGCTCGTGCAAGCGGTAGAGTTTGGCGATGATGGCCTGGCACAGCGCCGCAATCGCGATGCTCTCCTCCAACCGCATCGGCATGTCGCAGACGCGGAATTCCAGGGTGGGGAAGTAGGGGTGCGGGCGGATGTCCCACCAGATCTTCTTGGCGTTGTCGATGCATTTGGTGTGAATCAGCAGATTCACGTAATTCTCAAATTCGCTCCAACTGGAGTAAAGGTCCGGGATGTTGGTGCGCGGGAATTTGTCGAACACTTTGCAGCGGTAGGAGCGCAGACCGGTCTCCATGCCCACCCAGAATGGCGAGTTGGCGGAAAGCGCCAGCAGGTGCGGCAGGAAGTAGCGCGCGCCGTTCATCAATTGAATCGCGGTTTCGCGGTCTTCCACGCCGATGTGCACGTGGAGTCCGAAAATCAGGTTGGCGCGCGCCACCATCTTGAGGTCTTCCACAATCACGCGGTAGCGGTCGTCCGGGTAGATCTCCTGTTCTCGCCACTGCGCGAAGGGGTGCGTGCCGCCGGCCGCCAGGCGCAATCCGTTCTGACGCGCCAGGGTGATGATCTGCTGGCGGATCATGCGGACTTCGTCCCTGGCTTCCTTGATGTTCTTGCAGATCCCGGTACCGATCTCCACCACCGACTGGTGCATCTCCGGCTTGACCCGCTCCTCCAGAATCAGCTTGCCCTTCTGCACGATCTCCGCGTTGATATGCGAACGAAGATCCCGCGTCTCCGGATCCACCGTCTGGTATTCCTCTTCGATGCCGATGGTCAGACTCGGTCTTTGGTTCGACACTCCGCTCATAGTTGCCTCACTCTACCCTCGGAAGACTCCGCTCCCTCACGGTCGCGGCTCTGATGGCGCACTTGCGCTCTGATCGGAAGCGGTTGCCCGATGCGTGGCAAACACTTTCATGGTTCCCTTGATGCGCCCCAAGACTCAAAGCACCTCACGCGCCCAGAAACTTCGCCCAACGATACTCCAGCGGCGCGGGCGGCGCGAGCGCCCTGCCGATCGCCATGTCCGCCACCGCCTCCACGATCCACCGGAAATTGTCCGCACCCACCGATTCCAAGCCCGCGTCGGGCGCCGGATTCATGAAATCGATGGCGTACGGAATGCCATCCTCCACGGCGAACTCCACCGTGTTCAAGTCGTACCCCAGTGCGCGGCAAAGCTTCAGCGCATCGCCCACCATGCGCTCTCCCAGCGCCGGCGAGGGCGGCGGATTGCCCGGCACGTAGCGCAGATGGTGGGGCTGGCCCGGGTCGTAGCGCATCACGTGCACCTTCTCCTGGTCGATGACGTAGCAGCGGAAGTACTCCTGGAATTTCACCGCTCCCTGTAGCGTCATGCAGAGCTGTTCGCTCTCGTCGTAGGCGGCGAACAGTTCCTCGGGTGTGTCCACCTTGTACACGTTCTTCCATCCGCCGCCATCGTGCGGCTTGAGAAATGCCGGGAAGCCCACGTGGCGGAAGATGCCGTCCCAATCCAGCGGGTACTCCAGATTGCGCATGCTCTGGCCGGTGGTGCCGGTGGGGTGCTTCTTATGCGGCAGCAGCACCGTGGGCGGCACGGCCACCCCCAGTTTCGCGGCCAGCGCGTAGTTGAAAAACTTATCGTCGGCGCTCCACCAGAACGGGTTGTTGATTACCTTCGTGCCGGTCAGTACCGCGTTCTTGAGAAAGGAACGGTAAAAGGGAACGTCGTGAGAGATGCGGTCGACGATCACATCGTAGCCGCTGGTTTCCGCCATCCGTACGCCGCCCACCTTGAGGTGCCCGGCGGTGACTCCGGCGGCGCCGCGCGCATTGATGTGGTCCACCAATGCCGGCGGAAACGACTCCTCCATTCCGTAAAGCACTCCGATTCTTGCCATGCCGTCTCCTTAGAGGAAAAACTTCTCTGCCATTTTGTACCACCACGGCCAGTCGTGGCCAAAACCTTCCCACACATCCATCAAGTGCGGAATTCCCTGGCTGCCCATGACGTGCGCCATTTTCACATTCTGATCGAACAGCGGATCCTGGTTGCCGATGGCCAACACGTAGTAGTTGCTGCGGATGCGCTCCAGGAACCAGGGATCATTCAGGTTTGGAACGTAATCCAGCGGACTGTGCAGGTAGGCGTCGGTGTTGTAGTGGCCGTCCAGGAAACGCCGCGGGATATCGAACGCACCGGACATGCTCACCGCGTACGTCACCAGGTCGGGATGGCGGAGCGCGAAGTTGATGGCATGGTAACCGCCGAAACTGCACCCCGTGGCGCCCATGCGCGGCCAACTGGTGCGGTCCCGGACGAAGGGCGCCACCTCGTTCACCAGGTAGGCATCGAAGGCGTTCTGCCGGTGCAGGCGGTCCGCCGGGTGGACGGAACGGTTGTACCAGGACTCCTGATCCACTGAATCCACACAGATGACCTGAAGTTCCCCGCGGTCTATTTTCGGGCGCAGCGCGTTCACCATGCCGCGGTCTTCGTACTACCAGAACTGGCCGCCCGAAGTCGGAAACACCAGTCCGGGAAACCCGCGGTCGCCACACGCCAGAAGCTCCATCTCGCGGTGAAGCGAGGGGCTGTGCCACTTGATGTATTGTCTTTGCATCCCCTGGCCATCCTAGCGTTTGGGAACAGGGACGGGCAAGTCCGGTTGGCGATGGCTTACACTGGGACGTTGTCCGAAATTCGTGCCAAACACCAGCGGCGCATCCGCCTGCATCCCCGTTTCGCGTCGCGCCATCTCTCCACGCCGCGCGATATCGTCGTCTATCTTCCCCCCGGATACGACAACGGCGACGCCCGCTGCCCCGTGCTCTATTTGCAGGACGGCCAGAATCTCTTCGATCCACACACCGCTTTCGGCGGCGAGGACTGGCGCGCCGACGTCACGGCGGACGAACTGATTCTGCGCGGCGCCGTCGAGCCGCTGATCATAGTGGGCATCTACAATACCGGTGTCCGCCGCATCTCCGAGTACACGCCCACCAAGGACCCGCGCCGTAGGAAAGGTGGCAAGGGCGATCGCTACGCCACGATGATGGCGCGCGAACTGAAACCCTTCATCGACCGCGAGTACCGCACACGCCGGCCGGCTGCGCATTGCGGCGTCGGTGGATCTTCGCTGGGGGGACTGGTTGCGCTGGAGACGGGCCTGCTCTACCCGCGCGTCTTCGGCCGGCTCGCCATTCTCTCGCCATCGGTGTGGTGGGACAATCGATCTATTCTGGAAATGGTACGGGCCTACAAATTTGAGACGCGGGCGCGCCTCTGGCTGGATTCGGGCACGGACGAGGGCGATGCGCCCCAGCAGTCCATCGCCGATCTGAGACTGCTGCGCGATGCCTTGACGGAAAAGGGTTGGCGCGAAGGCGTCGATCTGCGTTGCAGCGAGGCGCCGGGCGCCGCTCACAATGAGCGCGCGTGGGCCGCCCGCTTCGGCGACGTGCTGCAATACCTGTTCCCGCGCCAGCCGCCTGAATTGAAATCGGGAGAGACAAGATGACCATTCTGTGCCTCGCCAGTTATGAGAAAGGCCACGAGTTCCTGCGCGAGGCCAAACGCCAGGGATGCCGTGTCCTGCTGCTGACCTCGCTGAGTCTCCAGGGCAAAGCCGAGTGGCCCGCGGCCCACATCGATGAGATCTTTTACATGCCGGACCAGGACCACGCCTGGAACCGGGCGGACACCATCAAGGCGGTGAGTTATCTGGCGCGCACCCGGGCGATCGACCGCATCGTGGCGCTGGACGATTTCGACGTCGAAATGGCTGCCGCCTTGCGCGAACACCTGCGCCTGCCCGGGATGGGCGAGACCACCGTGCGCCATTTCCGCGACAAGCTCGCCATGCGCATGCGGGCCCGCGAGGCCGGCATCAATGTTCCGGACTTCGTACCCGTGGTCAATTACGAAGGGCTGCGGCGCTTCATGGAAAGCACGCCAGCTCCGTGGGTGCTCAAGCCGCGCTCCATGGCCGGCGCCATCGGCATCAAGAAGATACATCAGGCGGACGAGTTATGGCCCGCCATTGAATTTCTCGGCGATATGCAATCCTTCTACCTGCTGGAGCAATTTATCGCCGGCGACATCTTCCACGTCGATTGCATCGTTTCCGAAAAGCAGGTGGTGTTCGCCATTGCCTCCGGCTACGGGCGTCCGCCGATGGAAGTCTCCCACGCCGGCGGCATCTTCACCACCGGCATTCTGCAACGCGAGAGCGACGACGCGCTGCGCCTGGTGGCCGAAAACCAGCGGGTGATGGCGGCGCTCGGCATGGTCCGCGGCGTGTCGCACACCGAATTCATCAAGGCGAGAGCCGATGGCCGCATTCATTTTCTGGAGACTTCCGCGCGCGTGGGCGGTGCGCACATCGTGGAACTGGTGGAAGCGGCGACGGGCTTGAACCTGTGGGCCGAATGGGCCAAGGTGGAGGTGGCGGGCGCGGACGGCGGATATCGGCCGCCGGTCCCGAACCAGGACTACGCGGGACTGCTGATTTCTCTCGCGCGTCAAGAGCATCCCGATACGTCGGCATACAACGATGCGGAGATCGTCTGGCGCCTGGCGCAGAGGCACCACGCCGGACTGATTGTGAAATCCCCATCGTCGGAGCGAGTCAGGGAGTTGTTGGCGGCGTACGAACGGCGCTTCGCAGAGGATTTCTACGCCTACCAGCCGCCGCGCGACAAGCCGAGTCAGTAGGAGTCCTGTGGGTCGTCTTTGCATCTCTGGTACACCAGGCCAAGCCTGGCTGATCTTGTGAATTGAAAGGAATTCACCATGTAAATTGCTCGTTCGTGCATGTAGCGGAGCCGGAGCGAGGCGGCGTAATCTGTCTGGCGGAAACCGGGGAAGCAAACCTGCGAG
>JAPKZC010001075.1 GCA_026394025.1 Candidatus Solibacter sp. | reverse complement strand
GTTATTGCGGTCGTTGTGAATCGCCAGCTTCTTGTACTTGGACTTCTCCCATTCGTGATCCGGCGTCCAAGGCGTGCTCCGTCCGATCATGAAGACGACGTGCCCGCGGCTCCAATACGGGAACACGATCCGCCCATCAAAGAAGGGGACCAGTCCGTCCTGCGCCGTGGGCCGGAACACGGAAGTCGCCGCCAACTCGCGCATGGTGAAAGCGCCGGGCCCGTCCATCAACGTGCGCGCCACGCTAGGAACACCGCTATCCGCGTACCCGATCTGGAGCCGGGCGATCGTCTCCTCACTGATTCCGTATTTGCCGCGAAACCAAGCGAGAACTTCCGGATTCCCAACGAGACGCTGGTGATACGAGGCTGCAAATGCGGTCAGCGCCTCACGCACGCGAAGCGTGAGGCGGTGGGCTTCCTCGGCCTGTTCCGGGCTGCCGGACCCGAGCGTCGACAGCGGCGGCAATCGTACGCGCGCCGCCAGGAAGTCGCGTGCCTGCCGGTGGGAATCCGGCATGGAGCCAGAGTGCCCGCGCGTGACCGCGCCGAATCGGACGAACTCGACCAGTTGCAGCACGTCGCCGCCGGTGCCGCAGGCGTGGCAGAACCACCCCTGCTTGTCGAGCCAGACCTGAAGTGAGCGGTGCGACTGGCTCCGGTGGTTCGGGCAATCGCAAAACAGGGTCTGTCCCGATTCCTGAGTGACTCGTCCCGCCAGCAGCTCACGGGCAATCTCGCCGATGTCGATGTCAGTGACCTGGCGGTAATAGGCGTGCACGTCCATCGGCGGGGCAGTCATGGCCGTTCCACCGGGTGGTCTAGCGCCCCTGCTTTATGCAGTTTGATCGAGTAATCTTTTACCACGGCACCCTGGTCGAGCGCCCCGCGCGCCTGCATATCCCACCAGAAAAGGCCTTTGTGCTTTCCGAAAAGGCCAGCAGATGCCCGATAATCCTTGAAGTGCCCGCGACAGATGTGAAGTGCTTTTGGCAGGCCATTGACTTCGACCTGCCCCTCTTTCCGCAGGATGCGCTTCATCGGCTCTATGGTGAGCGTCTTATAACGGACGAGCGGCAGCCCGTGGCGCCTGCGATAGGCCTTGTTTAGCTTGGCCGCCGGCACATGCTCTTCGGTGCTCACGTTGCGGCAGTGCAGGAACGAGGTGGCCAGTAATGCCGGATAGGCAAGAGGCATCAATGTCCAGAGACGGCTTGGCTCGATTGCGAGATTGTCCGTGATCCGGTCATCAAGTGCCCAAATGCCGTAGCGTGGATCACTAGCGAGCCTGCCGTCAGCATCGACCGTCAAGCCCACCCTAAGGGCGGGACACCAAGCGAGGCGCTCAGCGCGGTCTCCAGCAAACAGCTCAATGCATAGATACCATTCTGGCGGCAACCCGCTCTTGCGCTCATTGAGAGCACTGGAAAGCGGGCTGTGTTGGCTCGCGTCAACATGGATGCTGCCTGTCTCTACAGCGATGACCAGCACTCCGACCTGATTCAGCGCGCGCGGCTTCCCGATTTCTACGTCATTGAAGAGCGTGTCATACATCCAGGGAAGGAGCGTGTATTCGTAAAATGCCATCGAAAATGGCGGGGCCAATTGCGGGAACTGCTCCGGCCCAGACGGGCCCCGCTTCGCATCAACGTGGTGGGAGAAATAGTATTCGGCCACGTTGTCGATCAGGACGACGTTGGACTCATGGAGCATCCGACGGCTCCTGATTACACGTTCCACAAGAAGCTCTCCGCCAGCAAACATCGACGGCGGAAGCCCCATCCAACTGACGTGCCACTTTTTCTCGGCTAGCAAATGATCAATAAACCTCGGCATTGTTATCGCTGGTCCTCCGGTCCTTGCCGCAAGGCGTGGGCGACCGAATCGGCCACTGCATGCAGGAGGAATGAAAGAAACGTATTGCGGCGGTCCACCTGGCGTTTGGCGGCGCAATTGTCGATGCCCCAGCGATCACCGAGTAGAATCACGGACTCTTTCGCGCGCGTAACTGCGGTGTACAGCAGATTGCGGTGGTGCATGAAGGAGTGCGACTTATGGGCGATCACGACCGCGCAGGGAAATTCCGAACCCTGCACTTTATGGATCGTCGTCGCGTAGGCCAACTGGATATTGCCGAGGGCATCGCTACCACCCTTGATCTCCACACGCCGGCCATCGAAGTCGATGGAAAGGCTGCCGTCCGGAGTGGCGTCAACGACCGCGCCCATGGCGCCGTTCATGATGCCGAGGTCGTAATCGTTCTTCGTCTGGATCACCTTGTCACCCGGATACGGCCGCGCGCGGTGGCCAGGCTCGACGGTAGGCACATCCACCCCGAACAACTTCCGCTGCAGGAGGCGCTGCAACTCGATATTCAGTTCCACAGTGCCGAGCGGGCCTTTGTGGGTCGGCGTTAACACCTGAATCTCACGAATCAGGTCGTAGCCCAGGCGCTCCTGAAGCACTTCTTGGAACAGGAGTAGTAGCATCCGGCGAACATCCTCGCGGTCCGTGAATTTGTCGATGACGTACCAGGGCCGGCGTGCGCCGACGAACGAAGCCGACGTGGGCCGTACCTCACCACTGAGGATGGCGGTGGAGTTCTCCTTCAGAACACCGGCCTGGCGGATGATCCGCGTGAGTACCGTGGTGGGGATCGCCATGGACCGCACAAGGTCCCGCAGGAGGTTACCCGGGCCCACCGGCGGCAACTGGTTGTGGTCGCCAACCAGCACCACGGCGGTCCGTGTGCGATCCACTGCCTGAAATAACCGCCAGGCAAGTGGGACGTCCATCATCGATACTTCGTCCACGACGAGTATGTCCGCATCGATCGGGTTCAGCGCGTCGCGCGAATACGTGTGCCCATTGAAGCCCAACAGCCGATGGATAGTGCTCGCCTCATGGCCCACTACTTCCTGCTGGTGATGGTCGATACCGCGTATGTCTTGCCGCTACCGGCGCCACCGGTCATCAGCGAAATGGAGAAGTTGAGGGCATTTCTGACTGCATCGCGCTGCTCGGGATTCAATTCGGCGCCCTCCGCATCGAGCAGCAGGGCCACATCCGCGACAGCATGGGGGCTGCGCAGACCGGCGCTCCTGAGGAACTCGGCGAGTTCCGTCTCCATACGGTGGATCTCCGGATCGGCCACTACCAACTGCTCGAACGGCTGCGACACGAGCAACCCTTCGGCAATCAGGGATTCGAGATGCCCCTCAATCACGTCGCGGCTGTCGAGCGTGTCCATCACCAGTAACGTGTTCGCGCGGTCCAGCAGATCTTCGTATTCGACCCAGCAGTCGCCATCATCGAGGGCATCCAGAACACAAAAATGAAGGCCTGCGCGAATGCGGGAAGGTAGATCTTTCGGCGTGCCCATCTTGCGCGCGATCTTGTCCACCCGTTTGAAGCCGAAGCCGGCGATCTCCCGCACGAGTACGTAGGGATCCTTCTCAAGGATCGGGACGACCATGCTGCCGAACTTACCCACCAGCGTCGTCACCTGGTGGTGCGTGAGCCCGAAGCGCGACAGGTATGTCATGGCGGCGTTGAAGTCTCCATTGGCAACCCAGACGGCTTGCAGCCCGAGCACTACGTCCACCGGCACCTTCGCAATGGCAGCCACAGCGTCGGGTTGGCTGCGGATCGCCGCGTCGAAGCTGGCTCCGAAATGGCCGGCAATTAGCCGGGCCTTGACCGGGCCGATGCCTTTCACGTCTGGGTGGTTCGCCAGGAAGTTCGCCAACCCATCCGCATCCATCTCCTGATCGAATCCCATGCAGTCGGTCGCGAACTGCCGCCCATACTTGGGATGGTGGGCCCAGTGGCCTTCCAACAGAACCGCATCGTTCTCGCGGGCGAACACCTTGCCGGCAAAGGTGATGAGCTTCCCGTCCGATGTGCGGAGGCGCCCGGCGCTGAACGCCGGGCCGGAGTAGAAGATCATTTCCACGGTGCCGCGGATGGAGCAGCGAACTTCTGGGGCTTCCGCCTTCGTCATGTATGCCACCTCTTATGCGCCGCCAGCAGGTAAGCCTGGACAAACTGACAGGCAGCCTGACGGCTGGAACAGAAAAACACCGGAATCTGGAAATCCAGAATGATGGACAGCGCGCTGCCGAGCACGGCGTTGGGATGGGCATCACCGCGGTAGCGGGCCAGCAGGACGTCAACGAGGCCTGCCTCCACTACCACGCACGCCGCCCGATAATCCGCCAGTTTCGCCAGTTCCTTCCGGAAGCGTTCGCGCGAGTGGATCACCGTGGAGACGAAATCATCAAGCGTTTTCCGTTCCACGGCAACCACACCCTCCAAGCCTGCTACCGAGTAATCCCCGGCTGGCAGGGCGCGGCGTTCCACCGCCACCAGCCGGGAATCGAAGGAGTACTCGTCTTGTTCCCTCGTGTCGGCGATGAGTGTGACCAGCGCCGGGCTAAAACGGGACAAGCGCGTCCCCCGCCTCCTGCCGGAACTTGCTCGGTGTCCGGTCGTTTACGATGCGGCTGTTGAAGTAAATGTTCTCGTTGTCGCCCTTGGTCTTCTTGGTGACCTCCAGCTTCACGTCTAGTAGCTTGCTCAGATGCCTGGGCAGGTCCGACAGCTTTTCCAAGTCCAGACCGCAGATATGCAGGTCGGTCTTCACGAACTTCAACGTGTTCGGGGTGAAGACGCTGTTGCGCCACATGAGGCGGTTGACGTGGCGCGGCGCGAGGACACGGAGTGTCCACTTCAGCATCGGGTTGCCGGTGGTGTGCGCTTCGGTGATCTCCACCTTTTCCACCAGCACCTGATACTTCCCGTCGGGAACGCTCTCCATGTCCCCGCGCTTGGTCGGAGTTTCGCTCCGGAAATCTTCGTCAAACTGCGTTAAATCGATGTTCTTGCTCATAAATTGAAATCTCCTTTGGACTGATTTACTTCGCGGTCGGAGCCGCGGACTTGCTGGATGCTGCCGGTTTGACCGGTGCCGGCGTGCCGCTGAATTCGGTCAAGAATGCCTTGAAATCAAGATCGAGAGTTTCGGGCAATCGGCCCGTGCGGTCGCCGGCCTCGTAGTAGAGGCTCGGCTTGGTGCGGATCACGCGGCGCACGCGCTGTTCGCCGTTCTCGGCGTTGCTCACTTCCAGGTCGCAGTACAGCACCATGTCGGCCATCCCGAGCACGATTTTGCGGGCCTTGTCCGGCAGCGTGGGTACCACACGTGTGTACTTGCCTTTGCGCGAGTCCACCTCGATCTCTTTGGCGTGCGAGATGAGGAACAGCCCGTAGGGCAGGAAGGCGAGCTTGGTGAGCACGCGCTGGAACTCGTTGTTGACCAGCGCATAGCCCTTGCCGTAGCCAAGATCGGATTCGTGCTCGACCTTGGCTTTCTTCACGATGAATTCGGTGCAGAACTTATAGGCGTTGTCGATCGTGTCGATAATCACCGTCTTGAAAGGGTGCTTGCCTTCGACGATCTCGGCGCAGGCGTTGAGCAAGTCCTCCCAGTTAAGGATGGGTGCCTGATAGACATCCAGCGCGTTCAAACCCGGCTCCGTGGCCAGGAACAGTGCGCCCTCGGTTTGAGCACAGGTGCTAGATTTTCCGATTTTTGTTTGCCCGTACCACAACACGGTGAGATCCGCGAGGTCCGGTTTGGGCGGCGTCTTGGCAGTGGGAAGTATCGACATGATGGTTGGGTTTCTCCTTGTTAGAAAGCTGTCTCTGTGGGATCGCTGGGCAGCACCCGCAACTCTTCGTTGGGCGCCACCCGTTGGTAGAAGTTCGCGTTGACGTTGGG
>JAPKZC010000083.1 GCA_026394025.1 Candidatus Solibacter sp. | reverse complement strand
GCCCCAACCATCGAACGCATCGTCATCAAGAACGCCAACCTGTCTATCGCAGTGGATGATCCGCCCAAGTCCATGGAAAACATAACCAAATTAGCCGAGTCCATGGGCGGCTTTGTGGTGATGCACACGGGGCTGCCTCACCTCGATACATTCAGCGAACTCTATGTTTACAGTTCGGGCCACACCAGTGAGGCGGGCCTCAAGCAGTTCGAAGAGAACTTCTCCGCTCTTCTCAAAGACCCCAACACCAACGATCTGTTCCGCGTGCCCTACTATATGGCGGCCGGCGAGACCGATATCGCGCTCCGGAACGGCCAGAAAGTACTGGCGCTCTTCAATCAGAACGGAATTCGCAACTTCTGGGTGCTGAGCTCCGGCGGCCATGAATGGGCCAACTGGCGGCGTTATCTCTACCAGACGGCGCAGATCATGTTCCCCGGCTGTAACGCGAAGTAGCAAAGGCTTCGGACGGCGTCGCTACAGCCCGAACGGCACGTCGATCACCGCGGTGCCATATTCTGGCCTGCCGTTGCGCAGCATCGGGCGGAAGGTCCACTGCCGGACCGATTCCACCGCGGCGGGAATAAGAACCCCGAGCCCCATCACCGGGTGCACGTCCTCGACTCGGCCCTGCCGATCTACCGTCGCAACCACGCGTACCGAACCGTGCAGACTTCCGTGGTACACCGGCGCGGTGCGCCGTAGCGGTTCCGGAAGCGCCAGCGAACGCGTCACGTAGCGCAGCGAAAACCCGACGTCGACCTCCGTCTCTTGCGCCTCGGCCTCGAATTGCCACTGCCGCACATTGTCGGCGGCCGCTTGCCGCAAGGGCTCCGGCCCCGAAACCGGCACGGCTCGCGCCACCGTCCCATCGGCGGCAATCGCGATTTTCAGGGTCACGCTGCCTTCCACCCGCTCGCGCAGCGCTTGCGCCGGATAGACGGCATCCGGCATGTGCAGAATCGCCGGACCGCCCTTGTCCGTAACCGTCATCACCGTGGGGTTGGCAAACGCGTACACCGCCTTCGGCGGCCGCGTCGCCTGGTACAGCACCGCGAGGTAGACCAGCGGCGGCGCAAGCGTAATCGTCAGCCAGCGCAGTCTTTTCATGCCTACAGTCTACCCCCAGGGACGTGAGCGGGCCACGGAAATCCCGCGGATCTCCCGGCCGTCCTTCCGCGAAACCGCACAATAGAAATGGTACAGATCTCCTTTGTGCGCGACCAACGATGCTTTGTGTGCGTAAGAGGAGTCCACCGAGCCTGGCCCGCCCACGTCAATGACGGCCTCGCTGCATTTGGTCGTATGCAACAGGTCCTCGGACGTAGCCACAAGGTCTCGCGCCACACCACGGTCGTCCAGGCCAAAATAATATAGCGCCCAGAATCTTCCGTTCTTCAGGACACACGGATCGCTGGCGAACCGCGAATCGAGGCTGCCCGGTGGTCCGTTGCGAATGATCGGATTCCACTCGCAGCGTCTCCAACTCTTCAGATCCGTCGAGATGGCGACGCCCGTTTGCTCTTGCCATCGTGCTTCTGTTTGGTTCTTGGCGTTATAGAAAAGATAGTACGCCGCTCCGTGTTTCACCAGGCACGGCTTATACAGCCCGCCCCGCTCCCACGCGGCGCCTTCCTCCGGCCGCAGGCACGGTCCTTCCAGTTCCCAACTCGACAGGTCCCTGCTTCGGCAGAGGCCGATCACGGCGGCGCCCTGTTCCAATCCCGCATTCGGGTATGCGTGATAGACGCCGAGGTAGCGCCCGCCCTCCGGAGTCAACTCCCCGGCTGAGTGCAGGTTGTTTTCCCGCAGGATCCAGTTCAGCGCGACGTTGTATTTGGTGATGGGAGAGTCCGGGTCCCGGCCCAGAATGCACCCCCGTTTTTCCCAGTGCACCAGATCCTTGGACGAAGCCAGGCCGGTCTGATACCCGATCCCGTCGAACGCCACATAGGTCATGTGGAAAAGACCCTTCCGGTGGAAAACGAAAGGGCAGTCCACGCTGATGCGGTCGAATTCGCCTTCGCGCCCGGAGGCTGCCAGTACCAGCGAGCCGATCTTGTACGGCGTCCTCAGGCCTTTCAGGTCGCATGCGGGCACGGGCTTTGCGAGCAGTGCGAGACCCGCTGCCACGAATTGTCGCCGGGTTGCTTCGGTCACCTCTAACAGCTTACTCCCACAGACGTTGAGTAACAGCAATGCCGGATGCAACGAGCTTTCCGCTGCTGCGCCGGAATGGCGCCCCGGCGAAACCCGATTGGGATTAGAATTGACCTGGAGGACCGTATGGATAAGCCTCATCATCCTCAAGTCGTCCGCACCTGGACTGTCGCACGCATCAAGGTACCGTTTCACCCGGCGCAGCCGGTAAAACCGCGGCGCGACCCACGTCAGGACTACTTTCGTGGGCCCGCCGGAACCCCTCGTTCACCGGGTTCCAGCGCCAGGAATTCGCACTAATTTTCACGGGAGGCAAGAATGGTTGTTGCATCGCAACTACGCGTCGGTATGGTCGTCAGGTTTGAAGGCCAGGAGTACAAGGTCGTCGGAACCGAGTACCGTCCCGGCCAGGGCAGAATGAGCGGCGCCATGCACGCCCGCCTGCGCAATCTCGATACCGGCACCTTCTGGGAGCACGCGTTTCGAGCGGAATTGAAGCTCGAAGAGTTGCCTCTCGACAAGCACACTCTTGAATTCCTGTACGCCGATGAGCACCATTGTTGTTTCATGGATCCGGAGAACTTCGAGCAGACTGAGATCCCCAGGGCGCTGGTGGGAGTGCAGGCACGCTTTCTCGAAGCCGGCATGCGGCTATCCATCGAATTCGTCGCGGGCCGGCCCATCAACGTCTTGTTCCCGGATGTTCTGGAAGTGAAGATCGCCGACACGGCGCCGCCGGCGCACCAGCAGCAGGACACCAACTTCAAGCCGGCGACGCTCGATAACGGCGTCGAAGTGCTGGTGCCGCAGTTCGTGAAAACCGGCGACACCATCCGCCTCGACATCGAAAACCTGCGCTACATGGACCGCGCCAAAAGCAAGCGCACCTGACCCGCGTCCGGCGGCCAGGATCACTTCCTCAAAGGGTAATCCTGGCCTTCTTGAGGCGGGCCTGAATCTTATCGGTAAGAGACTTGGTTTCCTTGGTTGGCGGAAGCGACTTAAGCGCTTCCAGCGCCTCCTGCGACATCAACTTGAGCTTATTCGGCTGATCCAGTTTGGTGCCGGTGAACAGTTCCGATTGCGCCTGCAAGCTCTTGGCGACGGCCAGTACGAAGGTGCCGCGCGGCACGCGGAATTCGCCGGTCTTCAGTTTCTCCTGCGCGGCCGCACCGTCGTCCGGGGCGCCCACGGCGCCGCAGACACTCAACAGAACGCCGCGCTGCAACATCGCCGTCTGCAGCAGGTCGCGCTCCGTATCCTGCACCAGGATCCCGCCGGACATTCTCTTCAACCCCGCCGGTGGGGCCGCTGCCCCAGCGGGGTACCCGAACGCCAGAAGTATATCCGGATCCTTGTTCGCATCCATCAGCTTGTGGGCGTTTTCGGTAAACTGAATCGCCGCGGCACTGGCCAGAGTGCGTAGCGTGGTGACCTGCTTGCGGAAGGGCGTAGGGTCGAGCCGGTTGGAGCGCGCGCCGGCCTCCCAGGCGTCGGCAAGTTCGATGTAACCTTGCGTCATGCCGGCCGAAATCACCGTGTCCCAGGCGCGGGCACGCGCGGTGAACTCATTCTCGCTGGTGAGGATTCGCTGAAGGTTCTCACTGGTCTTCAGAAAATCGCCGGCGCGATAGGTCTCCCTGGCGGCGGACCAGTAGAAGGCCGGCGTGCCGGGTCGGAGAGGTTGGGGTCCGCTCGAACACGACGTGCCGGCGGCCAGCAGGCTTAGTGCCGACAGCGCGACCGCCACATCTCTCCAACGCCGTGCGCTCAAATACCTTTGCTTCATGAACGACATTCTCTCTTGTCTCCTACCTTTAATGCTGATGGGAAAACCAACCGCGGGCCTTCCGTGTTATGCTCCGCAGAGCAAACGGGCGCGACTCCACGGTCCGGTTGTTATTGGACCGCGGCGGCTCCGACGGCGCCAGGTTCCGGCCGCGGAGTTCGTTGGCGAGCGCCTCTTGCGCCACATCGAGGAAGGACCGCTTGTTGGCTGAAATCTTCAGCAGTTCCGCATCGGTCAGCGAGGAGTAGTAAACCTTAAACGCCTGTTGTTGAGTAGTCACCGGTTTCACGCCTCCTTCCACGAATCTGTTGTCAGATACAGACAATCGACTCCGCTTAGGTTGTAGCGCTAAGTGAATCCATTGTCAATCATGTGGCCGCGCTACTGCCGCTCCTGAAGGCTGCGCGCCAGCCCGGAGGAAATCTTCACCACGGAGGGCCGCGCAGGTGGGCAACAGGCTTACCCCAAACGTGCAATCAGTTGCTGGATCTGTTCCCTCTCCTGTTTCGACGGGTTGAATTTCAGCGCCTCGCGAAGGTGGTCGAGCGCCTTGGTCTTGTCGCCTTTCTGCGAATACGCCATCCCCAGGTGGAAGCGGTAGGTCGCATGGTTCGGCTCTTTGGATACCAGATCTTTGAAAATCTCAATGGCGTTGTCCGGCATATTCTTCTTGAGGTAGATCCAGCCCACGGTGTCGGCGATCTCGAAAAAGCCGGGCAGAAGTTGCCTGGCGCGCTGCGCTTTGGTGAGCGCGTCGTCCAGGTCCCCGCCGGTTTCGGCCAGGAGGAAGGCCAGATTGTTGAGGGCCACGGCGTTGTTGGGTTCCAGTTTGAGGGTGGTTTCGTAGACTTGTCTGGCCTCTGGCTTGCGCTGGGCCGCATCGAGCACGACCGCCAGAGTACTGAGCACCGGGATACTGTCGGGGAGAGTCTCGCGTGCCTTCTGCAATGCCTGGACGGCGGCGTTGGCGTCGCCTTTTTGCCGGTAGGTCTCGCCGATTCTCAGGTAGACATCACCCTGCCTGCGGCCCTTCTCGGTGTGGCCGAGCGCCCGGCTGTAGGTTTGGATGGCGAAATCGAACTTGCCCGCGCGCACCGCTGTGTTGCCCATGGCCAGCAGCAGGTCCACCCGGTCGGGAGCCTTGTCAATTTCGGATTGCAGGATCTTGAGCGCCTCGTCGGCCTTGTTCTGGGCCATATTGGTTTCGACGATGCCCATCAGACCGCGCGAGTTCGCGGGGTTCAACTGGTAGGCACGCCGGAACGAGTCTTCGGCTTCCTTATACTTTCTCTCCGCCAAGCTGACGACGCCCAATTGGAACATCACTTCGGGGGTGGCGGGGTTGGAGCGGAGCATGGCGTCCAGCATGACGCGGGAATCCGCGAACTTCTTCTGCCCGAGCAGCGCGGCAGATTGGATGAGGCGGGCATTGACATTCCCCGTGTCTAGGGCCAGAATCGCTTCGGTGGTCTTGAGGGCGGCGTCGAACTCGCCGCGGCTCACCTGGAATTGCGCCAGGCCAAGGCGTGCGATCACGTAATTCGGTTGTAACTCGATGGCCTTCTGGTACTGCTGGCGCGCCTGTTCCCACTCACCCCGCGCAAAGTGCGCGCGGCCCAGGTTGTAATGTGAGACCGGGTTGTTCGGCGCGGTGGTCACTACCGCCTGCAACTCCGACATCGCCTTGGCGATGTCCCCCTTGTCGAGCAGGAAGGTGGCCGCCAGGCCCCGCGAATCAGGATCGTTGGGAGTCTCCTTGAGGATCTGCGAATTGATTTCGGCGGCTTCGTTAGGCTTGCCCTGGCGCATCAGCACTTCGATCAAGCGCTTCTGGTAGGTGGCCTT